>CAMLNK010000200.1 GCA_946481035.1 uncultured Dyadobacter sp.
CTGAGCGTTACCGGCGTTCCAACCACGGGTTTGGTAGGCGAAGAATTAACTGCCATCGAAAAAGAACACGGCAGGTAATTGCCGCTATCCCAAATATTTTCCCAGTAGCCGGTATCGGTCATTCTGATGGATTTTGGTTGAAGGTCGGTTTGCGCGAAATTCTGGCCACCTATCTGGTTCCAGGTATCAAAAAGGAAGTTTCCGGTGAAGACATTCGGGAATATGTTGACCGTTACGGCCGCTGCGCGCGCGGGAGGCCTGTACGAAGACGTCACATATTGCTCGCGGCATAGCGCAAGTGCGGGTGCAAGCTCGCCCATCTCGATATCATTATAATGCATGGCGATATGGACATATTCGGCGCCGTGCTTGTAGGCGCGCGGAAACCACTCCGAAGCAATGGTGCCATTGATACCGGAACCACCGTTGGGCTGGCCGAGGTCGATCGGGTCGAATTCTACTGCGGCTATCTTATTCTGGTAAGTGCCTTTTATGACATCGACCCCCATTATTTTCCTCCAAAGATCCCATGTGTTGACGCCGTCGGTGTGGTAAATGCCGTCCGAAAGCTCCAATGCGAGCAGAAGTGTGCTGCTGTGCAAATGCCAGTTGTTACCCTGCATGGAACCGAAGTCGGACACGAAATGCAATACTTTAATAGAAGAATTACGGTTTTTGACGGTTTCGTAAAAGCCTTTGAAAAGTTTCAGCAACCCCCATCCTGCGAAGCGATGCAGGTCTCGGCCCATTTCAGAATTGTAATTTCCGTCGGTTGGCTGGGGGGCAGAGGCAATAGGATAGGAGGTACGACCCCAGGTTGCAAAGGCTTGTCCCGGAAACCTTATCGGAAGAAACTTCGTGCGCCATGCCTGCAATGCTTTGGCTTCAAACATCCCGGCGTAGTTTACGGAGTTCACCGTTTTATTAGGCATATAAAACTCTTCCGACCCGTTATTGCCCATCGTCACATATAAAATCCTTGAAGAATAGCCCTGTATCTGCGCCAGCGCATCGTCTACGAAAGCCAGGAAGCGCCCCGTGGTATATTCAGAGAACACGGACGGGTAAGTATGGGCAATAGCCTCGCGCATGAGCGAGCCGTTGGAGAGCTGCGCTACGTCGACGGTCGAAAGAAAATTGTCGTTCCAGTAACCCGGCCTGAGGTAAGAGAAATGGAGCGCTATTTTCATGTTCGGGTTGAGGTCCAGGATGGCTTTTACGGCCTGTACCATTTTTGCGCGCTGGTAATTGCCAAGGGTAGGCTCATAATGTTCCCATTGAATGTGCAGCCGGATGGCCGTCGGGCTCGCATCTTTCCCGTTGTATTTAAGATTCGCGAATCTCAGAATGTATTGCCATTGCCCCGTATTGATACCGTTGGGTGCCGTTCGGTCGAACCCGTAACCGGTGGTGTTGAGGATCAGCTCGCGTTGAGCCAGAAGCGGGGCTGGCCTGCCGACAAGCAGGGCGACAAAAAATGCGGTGGTTAGTAAACGTAAGTAAATGGTTGACAGCGACAGACCTTGGAAGCGCATAAAATTGTTGTTCGTGGGCGGTTACAGGTTTTCAGACTCTATATGATAGCGTTAGGTGTCTCTATATGGATATAGAAGTTTATGGATTGCCGGATAACTGCCCCGTTTGGACAGCCTGCTGCAAAATCCTGCTGAGAATTAAAATGGAAATAGAAGAGGAATGTTGGTTTAAAGCCAACTAGCCATTAGTTCAAATTATTTTTTTGTACGGTTAACTTGATAAAGGATGGTTATGAATCGGATAGAAAGGTAAAATATTAAAACTAGATTTCAAGGGAAACAGGGAATAAATTCTACAAGCGGTCACAAAAAAGCACTCACCTGTGTAGATGAGTGCTGACGACCAGCGATTTCAGCCGGAATTATACGAGTTTCTTGTATTTGATGCGCGTCGGAGCGGCATCGTTGCCCAGTCTTTTACGGCGGTTTTCCTCGTATTCCGAGAAATTACCTTCGAACCAATATACCTGCGAATCGCCTTCAAATGCCAGAATATGGGTTGCGACGCGGTCGAGGAACCAGCGGTCGTGGGAAATGATTACCGCACAGCCCGCGAAGTTTTCCAGACCTTCCTCCAATGCACGAAGCGTGTTTACGTCCAGGTCGTTGGTAGGCTCATCGAGCAGCAACAGGTTGCCGCCTTCCTTCAATGTCATGGCAAGGTGTACGCGGTTACGCTCACCACCCGACAGCGTTCCTACCTTCTTCTCCTGGTCGCCGCCACCGAAGTTGAACCGGCTCACATACGCACGCGCGTTCGCCTGCTTGCCCGCGAGCATGATCCAGTCATTGCCGTCCGAAACACTTTGATACACGGTCTTATTCGGGTCCAGGTTGTCGTGTTCCTGATCCACATAGGCGAGTTGCACGGTCTCACCTACATCGAAATGGCCTGTCAGCGGTTTCAGCTGGCCGGTAATGAGTTTGAACAATGTGGTTTTACCCGCACCGTTCGGGCCGATAATACCTACAATGCCGTTAGGCGGCAATGCAAAGCTAAGGTTTTCGTAAAGCAGCCTGTCGCCGAAGCCCATCGACACATTATGCGCTTCGATCACCTTGTTGCCAAGCCTTGGGCCCGAAGGAATGAAGATTTCCAGTTTCTCTTCTTTCTCGCGGCCTTCCTCGCTGAGCAATTTCTCGTAAGCGCCCAACCTCGCTTTGGATTTGGCCTGGCGTGCTTTTGGCGCCAGACGCACCCATTCCAGCTCGCGCTGCAATGTTTTCTGACGTTTCGATTCGGTTTTCTCTTCTTTTTTCAGGCGTTCCTGCTTTTGTTCCAGCCAGGAAGTATAGTTGCCTTTCCAGGGAATACCTTCGCCGCGGTCGAGTTCGAGGATCCAGCCGGCTACGTTGTCGAGGAAGTAGCGGTCGTGGGTAACGGCGATTACGGTTCCTTTATATTGTCTCAAATGCTCTTCGAGCCACAGTACCGACTCCGCATCGAGGTGGTTGGTAGGTTCGTCGAGCAAAAGCACATCGGGCTGGCGCAACAGGAGGCGGCACAACGCGACCCGGCGCTTTTCTCCACCCGAAAGTGTCGATATTAGTGTATCCGACGGCGGGCAACGGAGGGCATCCATCGCGATTTCGAGACGGTTGTCAAGATTCCATGCATCGGATGCGTCGAGTTTTTCCTGCACTTCGCCTTGTCTTTCCAGCAATTTGTCGAAATCTGCGTCTTCTGCACCGAATGCTTCGTTGATCTCGTCGAATTCTTTCAATAGATTTACAATTTCTTGTACACCTTCTTCTACAACTTCGCGGACGGTCTTGTTAGGGTCGAGTTTCGGTTCCTGTTCGAGCATTCCGACGGAGTAGCCCGGCGAGAAAACTACCTCACCCTGAATGTCTTTATCGATGCCAGCGATGACCCGCAGGAGTGTCGACTTACCGGAACCGTTCAGACCGAGGACGCCTATTTTGGCACCATAGAAAAAGGACAAATAAATGTTTTTAATAATATGTCTGTTGGGAGGAATGATTTTGTTAACCCCCGACATTGAGAAAATAATGGTTTCGTTACTCATTTTTTGTTTAATTTGTGCGTAACAAATATCGTTATATATCCCTACACTTAGCAGATAAAAAAAATTGAAAGAATGGAAAATGCCACATTGAATGATGAATACGGCTACGTTAAGGACAGCAAAGTATTTTTAAAGGGGTATCTGGATTTCCCCGACCGGCAAATTGGAGAAGTAAAAAGGACTGAACAGGAAGCGATTGACTATTTCAAGAATCGTTTTAACATTGTCCTGAACAAAGTAGAGCAGCTGGAACGCGAAATTGATGAAGCACTTAATAAGGGCTCCTATCTTACCAAACTGATCCAGTTACAACGTAAGTTGAAAGGCTTTGATGCATTGGGCGATTTTGTGCCTTTGCTGAGAAGGCTGGAAGAGAAAGAAGAATACCTCAAAGGCCTGATCGAAGTTAACCAGCTCAAAAACCTGGAAATCAAACGTGCGCTGATCGAGGACGTGAAAGTTGCCGCCGCTGTTACCGATTACGCTACGGCAACGGACCAGATTCAGGAAATCAAAGCCAAATGGATTCGCACCGGGCCGGTCGATAAGGAATATCAGGAGGAAATTGAAACTACATTCCAGCAAATCCTGGATGATTTCTTCCAGCGCCGCCGTGATTATTTCGACGAGCAGAACAAATTGAACCAGCACCGTATAGAAGAATACGAAAAGCTGATCAAAATCACCAAAACGCTTAGCTACGCTAAAGATCTCGACGAGGCCTACGCGAAAGCGAGAGATGTACGCAATGCGTGGAATAACATTGGAGAGGTGCCGCCGAAACGCTTTTTCAAAGTCAATAAGGCATACCGTCACTTCCTGAAATTATTCTACGACAAGTATAATGCTGCTAAAGGTATCGAACCGAAAGTACGCATTGACCCACGCATCGTGGAACAGCAGAAACTGCTAGCCCAGGCCGAAACGCTTTTGAAATCGCCGGATATTATCGAAGCTTCGCAGGAAGCCAAAGCATTGCTTAGCAAATGGAAGGAGATCAAGATCCCGTTCAAGCTGGCAGACAAGGAATTGGCAGAAAGATTCCGGATGGTATGCGACAAGATATTCGAGCTGAGCTACCTGGCGCGTGTAATCAGCCGCAAATACCCGGCTTTCGATCTGAAAAGCCCCGAAGAACAGCTTCGTACCAAATACCGAGAGCTCGAATGGCTTACCAAACGCGAGAAAAGCGACCTGGAATTCGCGCAGCTGGAATTTGACCGCACCGCAACCGGCGATCCCGAACAGGATAAGCAGGCCGTGGGACGTATCAACATCCAGAAACGTAAGGTTCAGATGAAAGAACGGATCCTCGTCGAGTTCGAAAGAAAATTGAAAGCGATTACGGGTTAATCGTCGCGGTTAATGCCGCATAGACGACTTATTAATCACCAAATTAGATTGCAATACCCTGGTCTCGAATTCGGCCGGGGTATTTTTGCTTTCAATGAGGTCTAATAATAATGAAGCCGCTTGCTGGCCCATTTCGAACGACGGCTGCGTGACCGAGCTCACCGGCGGATCGAGGAGCGACGACATTGCGATGTCGCAGAAACCCACTACCGCCACGTCATCGGGCATTTTGTAGCCGAGTTGCCGCAATGCCCAGTGAATACCCATGGTAATGCGGTCGCTCGCGCCGAAAATAGCGTCGGGCCGCTCGCGAAGGGCCATCAATTGATAAGTACGCTCCGTACCACCTGCCTGGGTGATCTCGCTGTGGAGTACCCATTCTTCCTGGAAATCGATCCCGTATTTCCGCAATGCATCCTTATATCCTTCCAAACGAAAGCGCGTAATGGACACCGGCTTCGGGCCGGCAATGTGCGCAATGCGCCTGCAACCCCGTTTGATCAAATGCTCCGTGGCGTCGAATGCGCCCTTGTAGTCGTCCACGCGGACCTTGTGCGTATGCATGGCGTCGCTCACGCGATCAAAGAATACAACCGGAATGCCCTGCTCCTGCAAGGACGCGAAGTGATCGATATTTTCCGATTGGCTCGAAATGGCTACCACCAGGCCATCCACCCGGCGCGACGCAATGTGGCGTGTTGCGGAACGCTCCCTTTCAAGCAATTCATGACTTTGGTAAATCATCGTGTGGTAGCCGCGGCTGTACGCAATATCTTCCACGCCGCCGATCGCCGACGAGTAAAAGCGGTTGGCAATATCCGGCACGATCACACCGATCGTTTGCGTGCGGTTTTTGAGCAGGCTGATCGCGATCGGGTTGGGATAGTAGTTGAGCTGCTCGGCGAGATATATCACCTTTTGCTTGGTTTCTTCACTGATCTCACTGCTATCACGCAGCGCCCGCGACACGGTCGATTTGGAAATGCCGAGTTGCCTTGCAATCTCTTTGATGGTGATAGAAACCTTTTTCATTGGGGTATATTGAAATAGTACAATCTTACTAAAAACGCCTGAAAATATCCGCTCGGTCGATGTTGCGCCAAGGCACCTATGTCCGCACAAAGTTCCGGGAAAAATTGCGGGAATGGGAACGGTTCCGGGAACGGTTGCGTAAATTTATTGCTTTTTTTCAAGATTTATTTTTGTGTATCAGCGAATCAGTGTTTAAACTAGATAAATCATCGACGAAGACAAAGGGATAAACACCACTACAATTCCAGGAAATTTTCTATAAATAACCTAGCTCAGTTTACATGGAGACAAACTCATTTGCCAGTGCATTACCATCAGCCTGTTCCCAAAAAAGTATACTGGAAACCCTGTTTGGCAGAGTGGTGACTAACGGTGATTATAATGCCTTCCGTGAGTTGTTCACACGTCATTACCGGTCGCTCTGCAATTATGCAATGCGCGTGGTGGTTACGCGGGAGATCGCGGAGGAAGTGGTATCCGATGTATTTGTTAAACTTTGGAAAAATCGTGAGCAGATTGAAGTGCATACTTCTTTTCAGGCTTACATTTACAGAGCTGTGCGCAACCAGGCGCTGGATTACCTGAAACTGCGTATCCATCGTCAGAATGAGCGGGATTCGCTGGAATCGGTGCAGTGGAACATGAGCCACGCCGATCATTTCTCACCCGCCGAGGAGCTGTCGTACAACGAATTTTACTCGCATATAGAAGATTGTATCCAGGCGTTGCCGCGCCAGTGCCAGCTCATTTTCCGCCTCAGCCGCGAGGAAGGCCTCCGCTACCGCGATATCGCAGAGCGTTTGGAGATTTCGGTCAAAACGGTGGAGACACAAATGAGCCGCGCATTGAAAGTACTGCGCGAGCGCGTGCCGGAGCATAGGCTAGTGGCCTAGCGGGCTTTAAGCCGTAAGCTATAAGCTATAAGCAGTAGGCAGTAAGCAGTAGGCTTTAAGCTATAAGTTCGCAAAAAACGATAATTGAATTAACCATAAATATAATAATTGGCGCTTAGTGCTTAAAGCTTATGGCTTACAGCTTATAGCTTAAAGCTGAAAGCTTATC
>CAMLNK010000201.1 GCA_946481035.1 uncultured Dyadobacter sp.
ATAATTATTAATATCATAGTGGCATGATTTTCCTGCGTTCCCAAACCTATTGATCAACACCTTATTCACCATGTCAATGGAAATCAAATCCAACCACTCGACCGAAAACCGCCCCGAGGGAGACCGTATCCTGGATGCGCCTTATGTATTCACCGATATCCCCATGTATCTCGAACAGCTCAGATCGGAAAAAACATGGGCAAAAAATGACCGGAACGCGATTACTGTCTACAAATCGGACAAAATCACGATCGTGATCGCGATCCTGAAATCGGGTGCGACGGTCAATGACCATTCGATTGACGAGTCCCTGAATTTTCAGGTTTTGTCGGGAGAACTGAAAGTGGAAACGGAAGGCCGGGTATTTTACACCACAAGCGGCCAGATGATGTCTTTTCACGGGCACCTCGCCCATTCCATTACGGCGCTGGCCGATTCAGAAATTCTGATCACAACTTACAAGGAATAATGGCGGACATCTGGCAAAGTTTTTGAATACACAAGCCAAAAACTGACGAGCCAATTATGCCATCGACAATTGTATTGCAATGCGGCAAGGCACTTTCCGAGCGCCAGCTGACAATTGCGTTTGTAGAAAGTGCCACCGCCGGACGACTTGCCGCCGAATTTTCCATGTGCCCCGAATCAGGAAACATCCTGAAAGGCGGCCTGGTCTGTTACGACGCCTCATTGAAAGAAAGCATTCTGCATGTACCCAAAGACATGCTCCGCCGTTTCACGCCGGAAAGCGCGGAAGTGACCCGCGAGCTGGCCGAGCGGCTTCAAACTTATATCCCTGCCGACATTCATATAGCCGTAACCGGCCTTACCTGCCCCGGCGGCAGCGAAACACCCGAAAAACCTGTCGGTACCATGTTCGTGCATCTGTGCACGCGTGGCAAATCTCTCGCCATTCGCGACATATTCTCGGGTACGCCCGAAGAAATCGTACTTCAATGTATCGACCGGATTGCCCAGTTGGTCCTTTCCGAGATACCGGTAACCAGCGAGCAACTATGAAAATCGGGGATAAACTGCTGAAAGAGCTTTCCAAGCGCTATGAGCCGGAAACTACGATCGATAAAAAGTTCGGCAGGTACGACCTGACTTTCCGTACAGATGCGGAAGGCAACCCGATAATGCTCTTTATCGGAAACCGCAACACAGGCGGCCGCATTACGGGCAATCGATTCACACGGGTAATCGTGCGCGATTCGGACGGCAAGGTACTTAAAGATCATTGGGACTCGAAGGGCCGTGCGTGACGGGTATCATTTTTGTGATTATCAGCCCTTGTCAACAAACAAGTGTCTATATGAACCGATTAAAAGCTAAACTGATAATGCTGTGCATGGGTGCCGCCGCGGCACTGGCATCGTGTGACACCATCAACAACCGTGAGAAAACCATCGAAGGCTCAGGAAGCCGGTCACAAACCACACCGAACGACAGCAGCGGTGCTGAGAGCCGGAAAGACATGGGTGTGGGAGCGGATAACCAGGACGATTCGCTTGGTTATCCCAGTAATCAATCCAATCTGAACGCCGATTCTACGCGCAGGAAACACGATGACGAAGTAGGAAAGCCACAGCGCAAAGACTAAAAAGGGCCGGTAAATAACCGGCCCTTTCCGTTTGCTGATGAAATGCAATTTGTTGTAATTTTTAATGATATGCTTTTTCCGAATCTCGGAGTCGCTTGATCGTATCGTGCCCGCTTTTCAGCGTTGCTTTCTGGCGGGTGATGAGCGCGCGCAACTGAGGTGTTAGTTCATCCGATTCGAGCGCCGAGTCGTAAGCTTTTTGCGCTGCGTCCTCACCAAATTCGGAATTTTCCAGGGAAGTTTTGCGCCCATCGCTGCTGAATGCAGCACGTACGTCCATCCAAACCCTGTACAACTTGCCCGATACCATTGTACCAGTCGCAGGTTCGCCTCCCAATGCGGTAACTTCGCCGCTCAGTTCAAGCACGTTGTCACGGCTGTGATTGGCGAGGCTGTTGTAAAGTGAACGAAGGTCGGTGTCGCCGGCATCCGTTTCGTCATACGCCTTTTCGTAGCCGACGATACGGTCATTGTTGATCAGGATCAGGTCATTCAGGTTTTCTATGATTGCTGCATTTTGTGCCATGATTATTCATGATTAGTGATACGGCATTCATAAAAACTATTGTTCCAAGCCGCTCTGTGCGTCCTGGCACCTTCGGGCCGGCTGATTTGTGGAGGTTTTTGCGCCGTATATGCAGGCAATGAGCCGCTTAGTGGCACGCGGCAATGCTATTTCTCACTTAGCTTTCTTCTTACCTTACTCAGAAATTCGGGAGAGAAACCCAGGTATGAAGCAATGTAATGCTGCGCAACACGCTGAGGAATAGCGGGATACCTGTTAAGAAAATCAAGGTACTTTTCTACGGCGCTGGTCGAAATGGTCCGGAACAACCGCTCCTGCGTTTGCGCAAGGTTGCGTTGCACCATCAGCCTGAACATCCGCTCGAAGCCGGGTACCGTCGCAAGCAATTTCTCTTTGGTTTCCGGTGTAAGGATAAGCACCTCGCAATCTTCCAGCGTTTCGATGTAGACGTGGCTGGGCGTCTGGTTGTGAAAACTGGTAATGTCGCTCACCCACCAGTCTTCCACCGCGAATTGTAAAGTAACCTCGGCGCCCGCGCTATCAATATAATAGGTACGAATGCAGCCTTTGAGAATGTAGGCCTCAAACTGGCAGACTTCCCCCTGCTGCAACAGGAAAGTCTTTTTGGAGTATGTTTTGAATTGAAGTAACGAATCGAAATATTCGAGGTCTTGCGGGGTGAAAGGCAAGCACCTCAGAGCGTAGCTGTTAATCTTTTCAAACATAATCCGGTTAATAGGTTAGCCTCCGGCCAATGCATGCCGGATCTCAGAATAAAGAAGACCGCTGCCGCCCCCGAAGTGGCGCAGACAGACGATCCGCGGGTCGATGGACTGGCATAGCGAACTGATACGCCCGCCGGTTTCCTCGTCGACGCCGACGCCCAAAAGTACTAAATCGATCGAATTTAAACGAAGGACCTCTTCCGCTTCTTCCAATGAACCTGCCGGAATACCGTGCCAGGATTCATTCTGGTTGATCAAACGGATAATCGTTTCCAGGATTTCAGGATGGTTGGCCACCGCGAGTATTTTGATCTGCGACATATTACAATGCATTATGCCGGTGCTCTCACAAACCTCCGGCGATCCGACATTCTACCACTTTTCGGGAACTTCCATTACCAGCAGGGAGCTTTTCTCCACCGCTCTGACCGACACGGCCGACTCCGGCCAGAAACCATAACCGTCACGCGTAGAGAGCAGCTGCCCGTCCAGCTCCACCTTCCCATCAATCACAAATATGTACACGCCATTCCCGTCTTTTTTGAGGTTATAACCGGTTTCAAAGCCCTTATCAAGCTCGGCCAGGTGAAACCACGCGTCCTGATTAATCCATACGCCCGCGTCATTGGGGTCGGGCGAAAGAATTTGCTGGAAACGGTTGTGCCGGTCGCCGGAAGCATATTCCATCTGGTCGTAGCGCGGAGCAACATTCAGCTTATTGGGATACAACCATATTTGAAGAAAAGTAACGGGCTCATCCTGATCCTTATTGAATTCGGTATGGTAAACCCCGGTTCCGGCGCTCATTACCTGGATCTCGCCCCGGCGGATCACGGCCACGTTTCCGATGCTGTCCTGGTGTTCGAGCGTGCCTTCCAGCGGGATCGAAATGATCTCCATGTTATCGTGCGGGTGCCGCCCGAAACCTTTGCCGCCATTGACGGTATCGTCATTTAATACCCTCAACGCACCGAACTGGATGCGTTGAGGGTCATAGTTTCCGTGAAAACTGAAAGTCTGGGCACTTTGGAGCCATCCATGGTCGGCGTAGAAGCGCGACGCTGCCGGATGCAGTACGGAATTTTTCATGATTACTTCAAAATCGTGTTATTCACCAATTGGATTTCCTCTCCTGAAATCGTGTGCTGACGGCCCGGATAAATAGCCTGGCTGACCGTCGCATTCATATCTTCCAGGATCGTTATGCTTTCCTGCACACGCGATACGGGTACGTGCGGATCAGGATTACCGGTAGAAATGAAGATCGGTGTTTGCTTAAAGTTGCCATTATAATTACCGATCGCCAGCTCCTGGCCTATCAAACCTCCTGTAAAAGCAATAATACCGCCATATCTCCGGGCATTCCGTGAAGTATATTCCAGGGTCAGACAAGCTCCCTGCGAAAAACCGGCGAAATAAATCTGATCGGCAGGAATTCCGCCGGCTTCTATTTCCGCGACAACCTCCCCTACTAATGCCAGCGCAGAATCCAAAGCAGGCTGGTTTTGCGAGACCGGAGCCATAAAACTGTATGGATACCAACTGTTATTGGTTGCCTGCGGCGCATATATCGCGAAATCGTCCAGTTTCAAAACCCTTTGAAGGGAGATAATATCAGCGGCAGTCCCGCCCCGGCCATGCAGCATAACGATCGCCTTTTTGGCTTGCTGAATGGGCACTCCGCTTGTGATGAATTGTTTGCTATGGGTGTACATGGTGGATTTTAATTTTGAATGACCGAATGATTGAATGACTGAATAGACTTCATTCAATCATTCAATCATTCGACATTAATTAAGTACCGGCAACACTTTCACGATCTGCTCTCTGCGAGGTTCGTACTGAGGAGGCAGCATTAAGCCTGAGCCTAATTGTTCCACAGTTTCGTCGGTCGCAAAGCCTGGGTTATCACTTGCGATTTCGAACAGAACGCCTCCTGGTTCGCGGAAATAGAGCGAATAGAAGTAATTCCTGTCGATTTTATCAGTGATCTGCAAACCGGCGTCCAATACTTTTTTGCGGAACTCCATTAAAATATCATCATTCGCCACGCGGAAGGCAATGTGGTGAACCGAACCTTTGGCCACATGGCCCGCTCTTTCACCGGGAGCTTCCACCAGGTCGACGATATTGGCATTCTCTACCGCGTCGGTCACAAACCGGAAGCGGTTGACATGCTGCTCAGCCAGGCGGTAACCAAAAATATCGGTCAGTACTTTGGCGGTCTCCTCGATATTGTTCGAAGTGATCGTCACATTATGGAAACCGCGCGTCGCATATTCGGCAGTGACTTCCGAAGTCGTCCATGGAATACGGTTATCGGTGATTTTCGGTACGGTCAGTTCAAATTTCAAACCATCGGGGTCCAGGAAAGTCAGATATTGCTCTCCGAATTTCTCGGCAGGTTTGTTATAGGTGATTTTATTGGCTTCCAATCTTTTCAGCCAGAAATCCAGACTACCTTCCGGCACCGAATAACCGATCTCTGTTGCCTGACGGGTTCCGCGGCGGCCTGCGGGGATTTGGTTACCCCATGGGAAGAAAGTCAGGATGGAACCGGGTGTACCGTTTTCATCGCCGTAGTAAAAGTGGTAGGTATTAGGATCGTCGAAATTGACGGTTTTTTTCACCATTCTCAGGCCTAATACCCTTGTATAAAAATCGTAGTTGGTTTTGGCGTCGCCAGCGATTGCTGTAATGTGGTGGATGCCATTGATTGTATTTTCCATTGTCTTGTTCAGTTAAGATGTTTCTTTGTTTTTGATGATACAAAGGTATACCCCCGGGCAGGGGCGGGGCATTGAACTAGGACAAGAAAAAACAAAATCTGAAAATTATTCGAGCGGGCTTATCAGGCTCAGCACGGCATCTTCCTCCACTACCCTACCGGCCGCCTTCGCCGCTTTCAGGTACACGCTCATAGGGTATTTCCCATCGAATGCGGGATCTATTTCTACCATCGGCACTTTCAGGCGGGCGTGTTTGAGGCTTGCAAGGTCCGAAAGCGACACATAGCTCAGCTCCGGTGTTCCCTGGCCCAGGTCGCAGAGCCCGAAAGCGATATTATTAACGGGATCGAGCTCGGAGAGCAGCCAAATGGCCTTACCATATTTGGAATGCAGCTTCACGACGGGCGCGTGGTCCTTGGCAAGCTGGTTTTGCACCTCTTGCGCATTGTGGACCATAATTTCGATTAGATTTTGAGGAATCATTTTTGACATGGGACAAATTTAAAGTTTTTGTCTGGCGCCGGAGCCCGGGAGCGCCACAAAATAAATGCTGGCTGCTCGTGATGCGTTTCAGATTACTTATTTGCCTAACTTTCCATAACGATTCGTCCCTCCACTACTTACAAAAAATGACGTATGCGCTCCAGACAGGGAATGCAGAGGCTATTTTTGGCATATCAAAATTTATTGCAGGGCAAACTAACGCTATCCATCTATCATAAAAAGTAACGCATGAAAAAAAATCTATCACTCCTCATCTTATCATTACTTCTCGCAACCTCACACAAAATCCTATCCCAGGTTGTAGTAACATTTCCAACCGAGAGGGCTGTTTTCCAGCGAAATAACGCCAATGAAGCCGACGTATATATAGGAGGGTACGTCACGCAGCCCTTCCAGAAAATCGAGGTAAGGCTCACACCCAGGGTGCCCGGCGAAGGCGAATCTTTTCCGTCCGGTGGTGGCTGGGCTTCACTCGACGAGCAGATTTCTGCCGGTCAGTTCTTCGGATCGGTACATTTAAAAGGTGGCTGGTACCAGTTGGAAGCACGCGGTATCTCCGCTGGCGGGACTTCGGCCGTCACGACGCTCGAACGCGTGGGGGTGGGTGAAGTGTTTGTAGTGGCTGGTCAGTCCAATTCGACAGGCGGCGATTCGAATCCAAACGGTCCCGGCGCGGCCTACGATCAGGTCAACAGCGTCAATTTTCAGAATGTCGACCCGGTTACCTCTACCATTAACCCCTATTTGAACGTACAGTTACCCTGTCCGGAGTTTGTTCACCTCGATGCGAATGTGAAAACGGCGCCGTTCGGTAACTACGCCTGGTGCTGGGGCTCTTTTGGTGACAAAATTTATGAAAAACTGAGGGTACCGGTCATGATATTCAATGGCGGCTGGTCGAGCACGGGCATCGACAACTGGAAAC
>CAMLNK010000202.1 GCA_946481035.1 uncultured Dyadobacter sp.
TGCCCTGCGCTTGTAAATATTCCGCCAGGTATTCCTGCTCCGACTGGCCGGGTGTAGGAATAAGCAATGCCTTTTTGCCGAGCATGGCCAGATCCATCAAAGTGGAGTAGCCGCTGCGGCAAATGACGAGCTGCGCGGTGGAAAGAGCCGCTGCCAGGTCCCGTGCATTCGCGTGCGTGGCGTAGGTGAGGTGCCCGGGCGTGTGTGCGGGTGCGACCCCCGCAGGATTTCCGGCGATCAAGTGGAAATGGTAGCCGTCAAGCTGGGCAATCTGCGCCAATATCTTATCTTCCAGAATGCTGCGCATCGGCTCGGGGCCGGAGAGCAAAACCAGTATCCGGCCATTTTGTTCCAACTCATTTGTGGAACGAACCAGTTGGGAAAGCAGGCCCAGGTAACACGCATTGGAAGGGATTTGCTTCGGATGCGACAATGCACCGGCCAGCCCGCCATTTTCCTGTTCATCTATTACCCAGCATTCATCGAATTTTTCGAGGATACGATAATGCAGTTTACGCATCGTGTAATCCGCTATGGCGCCGAAGCCCGTCATAATCTGCAACTGGTGGGTCATGATCACCGATTTTAACCCGGTGATCTTCAATCCGTAGCGGTTGTCGGAAATGACGAGGTCGAACTGATGTCTGGCCTGCATTTCGCGCAGCCACTGCCGCTCGCGCCGGATCGCTCCCAGGATTTTCGGGATTTGAGCCACTATTTTCACCACAAAACTGCCGCCGCTGCGACTATACGTGATGCCGTAACCGGGAAGCGGGAGCTGCGGCAGCCCGGGAAAGTTCTCCCTTAAGAGCACGGCCGTAGCGCCCGACGCAGCGATCGTTACCTCGCATCCTTTGTCAATAAGGTAGCGGATGACCGGGATGCAGCGCGTGGCATGCCCCAGTCCCCAGTCCAGCGGCGCTATCAGGATACGGAATGGCAGGGTGGTTGATTTTGGTTACAAGGCAAAAATAGCAACTCGGCTGTTATTTTGAGCCAAGGAATGACAGCACGCGATCGGTAACTTCTTTCAAAGAGGGTATCTGAACCGGCTTTTGCAGGTAATCCATCACATGTTCCGAATCCATAGCCCGGTCGTAATCCTCCATTTCCGACGAAGAGCTCATCATACAAATCGAGATAGGCTGAGGTACATCCGGTTTGAGTTTCCCGTACTCATTCAGAAACTGCCAGCCGTCCAGGATTGGCATATTGATGTCGAGCAATATCAGTTGAGGTAGTTTCAGCGCGTCTTCCTTGTGGCTGGCCAGATAATCCAGAGCCTCGCGGCCGTTTTCAAAAAAGATGATTTCGCGGGCAATTTTGGCTTTCTCAATAAGGCGTTTCAGCAGGTAGGTGAAGATTTTGTCGTCGTCAACTACACAGAGGATTTCAAGCATTTTCGTTGAATGTAATTTTGAATGTAATACCCGCGTCGACCTTACTGAATACCTGAATGCTCCCGCCTTGCGCCTCTATTTGATTTTTGATCAAAAAAAGGCCAACGCCGTGAGCATCTTCGTGCTTATGGAATGTTTTGTACAATCCAAAGATCTTGTCGGCATGGAGGGAAAGGTCGATCCCCTTTCCCTGATCGTAATATTCGAGTACTTTGAGTCCTTTTTCGTTGCGGTAGAACCGAAGCTGGATCACCGGGTGCCGGCCATCTTTTTTATACTTGATACCATTGGAAATCAGGTTCATCAGGATGCTTTCCAGGTAAATGCGGGGGAACAAAATCTCCTGTTCTTCGAAATCCATCCCGATTTCCGCCTGGCTGGTATGCAGGCTTTCGTCGAGCACGCCCAGCACCTGCTCTGTTACCTCCCGGATATTCAGCCGCTCGCCTTCCAGCCGGTTGTCGCGGATCTTGATCACCTGCGAGAGATCGTCGAGAGTTCCGTTCAAATGCCTGGATACCATTTTGATCTTCTGAAAAAGCTCTTCATTGTCTTTCGTGAGGGTCGATTCATCTACAAAATCCGTCAGCAGGGCGATGTTGCTCGAATGGTTCCGCAGGTTATGAGAAAGAATGTGGGTAAAACTTTGCAATTGGCTGTTCTTCTGGGCCATCTGGTCGATTGACCTGACCAGTTTGAGTTCCAGCGTTTTGTACCGGTCGATATCCATGATAATACCCCTGATCTTGCTCACCAGTCCGTCGGCATTCAGCAAAGGTGTGGCCGAAAAACGGACCCATTTCCGGCTACCGGAGGGCGTTGTAAGGTGCAATTCATGGTCCCACGAATGGCCGAATGCGATCGATTCGCGTAATGCGGCGCGGATAATCAGCTGGTAGGGCTCTGTGAAGAATTTGAGCAGATCGGTTTCACTGCGGATGCTTTCTTCATTGGTTTCGAGGATATTGCCGCAGGTGGCGGTCCAGCGGAACTGCCCCGTGGCCGGGTCGTACTCCCATCCGCCGAGCTTGCCTACGTTGCCCGCCGCGGTGAGCAGAAATTCACTTTCGGCAAGCTTTTCTTCCACGACGGTCCGCTCGTTGATTTCACGTTGCAGATCCGAAACCGACCGGAGCAACAGCACGTTCGGGAAAATCCTGAACAGGTAATAAACCGTCGCCATCGATATGATAGCAGTAGCAAACCTGACCAGCGCACTGAAACGATAAACCGGCACCCAGAAGATCAGCGCGTCGATCAAATGCGTGGCCCCGCAGAAAAGGATGAATGCGACGAAAAGCCAGATCGTTTTCGGGAAAGGAAAGTCTTTTCTCCTCAGTATGAACCGGACGAGGAAAACGGGTATCAGGAAATAGGCCGCCCAAATGAGAATATCGGAGATAATGTACAGCCAGCCATGGAAATCGGACCACGAACCGCAGTACCAGCGCGCAGGCCATTCCGATGTATTGAACAGCCCGCCGAAGAATTCCCGCACCTGTTCGGTCAGCCCCGCCGGGACGCCATGCGACGGTACCGCGCCCGTACGGCAAAGCGGAATACGGTCGTTTGTAAGCGCGTGGAGGGGTACAGTTTCAGGGGTCATGAATCCTTCATAAACGGGAGGCGTAATTCGAATATTAGCGATAAATCGCGTGCCAAACAACAGTGGTCCCGTTTTGAAAATTAACCCGCCAGGTGCCGTAAAAATACTATTTCATCTGATTTGTAAAAATAGTTTTGTGTCGTTGTGTAATAGCGTCGAATATAGTACGGAAGCGTGAACTGGGGCGCAGACCCGCCTGACTTTGAGGATGAAATTTATGCCCGATTATGTAATGCTACCCGCATTGCGAAGGAAAAAGTCCGGCGCCCGGCTGTGGTCGCTATCAGTAGGTATTTGTATTTTTTATTCTTTTGGAAGAAAAAGTAGGTTAGAATAAATATTTTGAAATGTAGAAAAAGTTCAAACGTCACTTGTGCCCTTCGGAGTGGTTTTTAACTAACTTAGCAGACCGCCGCGAACAAACCGCGTGGCTGCTTTATGCTATGAATATTCTGCTCCACGAACAAAATGAAACTGCGATTGCAGAAGTAACATCCGACCAAGTCCTCATCCATACGCCCGACGACGGCCTGCAATTGATGGTCGATTTGTATTATCAGGGTTATGGCGAGATGATCCTGCATGAACAAAATATCGCCCCCGAATTTTTTGACCTGAAAACGGGCATCGCGGGTGAAATTTTACAGAAGTTTGCCAACTACCGCGTCCGGCTGTCCATTGTAGGCGACTTTGCGCGTTACAACAGCAAAAGCCTGCGCGACTTCATCTTTGAAAGCAACAAAGGGCGACAGATCAGCTTCGTGCCTTCGGTGGCAGAAGCGGTTGCAAGATTGTCAAGCTGATGCGATATGGAAATAGATGAAATCCTGGAACGCTTTCACCCGCTTCCCCCTCATTCGAAGGCGGCTTTGAAAGCGTGCATTACCGGCGTGCAATATCCGAAAGGCCATATGCTCATCCGTCCCGGCCGGGTGGAAAAGACACTCTATTTTATCCGGAGCGGTATCGTCCGCGCCTATTCCGACGCCGACCGGGGGGACGTCACGTTCTGGTTTGGGAAAGAGGGCGACTTGGTGGTTTCGATGAAAAGTTATGTTTCGGGCCAACCGGGTTACGAACACATTGAAACGCTGGAAGCCTGCGACCTGTACCAGATGAAATCGCGGGATCTGGAAGCGCTTTTTGCGAGCGATATTCACATTGCCAACTGGGGACGTAAACTGATCGGGCAGGAGCTCATCAAAACGGAGGGACGGCTTATTTCCATGCAGTTCAAAACGGCCCAGGAAAGGTACCTCGATTTGATGTCCGCGACGCCCGACCTGCTCCACCGCGTACAGCTATGCCACATTGCCTCCTTCCTGGGCATTACGCAGGTGAGCCTGAGCCGCATCCGCGCGGAGATCAGGTAACCGGTTTCCTTTTTATCATTTGTAAAATTTTTTGCAGATCCGGTGCGGGACCTTTGTATCAAAAAAACAAAGTGTTATGAACTGGATTATTTTGATGGTCGCCGGCCTGTTCGAGGTCGGATTTGCTTCTTGTTTAGGAAAAGTCCGGGAAACGAGCGGAACCGAAATGTACTTGTGGTTCACCGGATTCATCATTTCTCTGACCGTTAGTATGCTGTTGCTGCTCAAAGCGACCCAAACGCTGCCCATTGGTACTGCTTATGCGGTTTGGACGGGGATCGGGGCAGTAGGGACCGTGCTGGTAGGGATATTGGTATTTAAGGATCCGGTCAGTTTCTGGCGGATATTCTTCATTACCAGCTTAATCCTCTCCATCGCAGGGTTGAAAATGGTCTCGCAGCATTAGGCGATCCGGGGGGCACGCTATTTCAATTGTTGTTTATCAACATCCGCAGATAGTTAAACCTGCTGATTTCGGTCACCAACCTTTTCAGGGACAGCCGGGCGTTTCTGGTCATCGAGCAGCAGCTGTTACCGCTTTTGATGAAGGAAAAAGACCATGAGCATACCTTGCGGATCTGGGTGGTGGGCTGTGCGACGGGTGAGGTTCCCTGGCTGGTATGGATTTTAAACTGAAAACTCCTTCATTAAAACCAAACCCAGCGAATGATGGAAGATTACACGAATGTATTGATACACGCGGCACGGGTAGGGAACCTGGATGTGATCAGGGAGCTGCTCGGCCGGGGTGTTGATGTAAATGTGAGGGACGAAAAAGGCTACACGCCACTGCTCATAGCATGTTATAATAATCGCCTCGAAGCTGCCGAGCTCCTGCTCGACTCGGGCGCGGATGTGAACGCAGGGGACTATGGAGGAAATACAGCGTTGATGGGCGCCGCATTCAAAGGACTTACGGAAGTAGCATCGCTGCTGATCCGCCGCGGCGCCAACCTCAACAGCCAGCATGGCAACGGAGGCACAGCATTGATGTTTGCCACAATGTTCGGCCGAAATGAAGTGGTGAAATTACTGCTGGAAAGTGGCGCTGACACACATATCCTGGACATCAGAGGCCAATCCGCATTCGATCTCGCCATGCAGCAGGGCAACAGAGAAGCTATTACACTACTAGCCTAAAAATCTAAATTAATAGTTCATTACATCTCATCTTGCCATCGGTTTAAACCGATGGCAAGATGATTGCTTTACTGCAAGATGGATTTTGGATTCATCAGGCAGGGATTTTTCTCGGTTTTTCTCTTTCCCAGAATCTGTGCTGTGCAATGGCAGTTATGAATTGCTTTGCCAGTTTGGCGGGATCATCGCTGATGACAATCCCGTCCAGTAACACCGATTCATCCGAGAAATCTGCCGGGATTTTTCGGGCAAAATAGGTCGATTCGATTACCTGCATCGCACCTGCATCCGCCGCAATGGCTTTACAATGCTTGAAGGCCTCATTCAGGAAATGGACGGCGTCGGCATCTGCCTCAACGGTGGCTGCGCTATTGGTGCCGGCCGGAACATATACAGCATCGTAAAACACCGATGCGGCCGTCAGGAAGCTGTGGTTTACATGAACTTCCTCATCGGTTGTCGATAAGATGTAGTTCAGCCTCGGCGCGATCACCTCCACAATGGCGCCTTCCGCTTCCAAAGCCGTTTTCACCGCGTTTAAAGAATTGCTATCAACGCCGTCGGCAGCCAGAAATGCGATTTTTCGCGTTTTGATGCTGTCTTTCGGAGTGTTGGCCATACTCAATGCAGGCGAAGCTGCAAGAGAACCTTCCACAATGATCGGGTCATAGTCAGCCGGGTCGGCGTCGGCGGGAATGCTTCGGTTCACAGGCAGTTCGGGGTCTTCCGGTACCGAGAGCCGCAATGCAAATGCAACTTGCGCGGCCAGACCCTTGTCGACCATCGAAAGAATCCCCAGCATTCTGCGACGCACTTCGCTGGACTGCACTTTGCCCAGTTCAAAGCTGAATGCATCGATCATATGGTTCTTTTCCGGGTCCGACTGGCTGTTGAAGAACAGTTTCGCCTGGCTGAAATGATCCATAAAACTTTTGCTTCTTGCCCGTACCTTCCGTGCGTCGATCCGCTCGGGATAGGAAGCAAACCCGCCCTCGGAGGCTTTCGCCTGCAATGGGTAGTTGTCGCCCAGTGAATTAGGCCCGTAACTAACTTTGCCGCGGTTGATCGTCTGGCGCATATAGCCGTCGCGCTGGTTGTTATGCACGGGGACGATGGGCCGGTTAATGGGTATTTCCTGGAAATTAGGCCCACCGAGGCGAATCAGTTGGGTGTCGGTGTAGGAGAACAGCCTGCCTTGCAGCAGCGGGTCATTGGTGAAATCGATACCCGGCACCACGTGGCCTATGTGGAAGGCCGATTGCTCCGTTTCGGCAAAAAAGTTTTCCGGATTGCGGTTAAGCGTCATTTTCCCGACTCTGATAACCGGTACCAGTTCCTCAGGGATGATTTTCGTCGGATCGAGCAAGTCGAACTCAAATTTGAACTCATCTTCCTCCGGCACGATCTGCAAACCCAGCTCCCATTCCGGGAAATTGCCGCTTTCGATCGCATCCCAAAGGTCGCGGCGGTGGAAATCCGGGTCTTT
>CAMLNK010000203.1 GCA_946481035.1 uncultured Dyadobacter sp.
AGTTTGAGGCCAATGTTGGTGAGGGCGAGGTTGATACCCGCATTGCTGGCCCCGCTCAGTATGTGAATGATCGCCAGGAGCACGAGGTTGGAGATCAGGCTGGAATAAATTCCTACGAAACACCAGGCGATTACGCAGCACAAATAGAGCGGCGCACATATGGCGATGATGGTTTTGTTGCTGTAACGGTCGGCGAAGACACCCCAGGAACCGATGGTTAGAATGCTGCTGAGCTGGCTGAGGATGGTGAGCGGGATGATGTACATCAGCGTGAGCCCGAGGGTTTTCAGCATAAATACTGTGAAAAACGGCGTCGCCATGTTCACTGCGAAGAGCCAGGCTGAATTGAATACCAGCAGCCGCCGGAAATTGAGGTCGCGCAGCGGTTTGACGAACATTTTGAGGATATTTTCTTTCCCGAGGAACGACATCGGCTCCGGCACCGTCGCCAGCAGCCACGCGCCCGCGAGCCCCACCAAACCCGCGAGCATGAACATGACCGCATAGGTGGTAAGCTCGTAATCGGGGAAGTTTTTTCGGATGTAGTCGACGACCACCGCCAGGACAATGCTCATGACCACATTGAGAATCTGCGCGTAACGTCCTCGTTTGGAGAAATACACGCCCAGCATTTCGCCGGGGACGAGGTCTTTCATCCAGGCATTCCAGCTCGGGCCGGCAATGGAGCCGAAAAGGTAGAAGAAGAAAAGGAAGAAGAGCAGCAGGTTCACCGGCGTGTCTCCCGAAAATGCGAACGGCAATATCCCGATGATTATAAGGGGAATACGTGCAAGAACGGAGCAAATGACCGACACTGCCCGGCGGTTGTTGTACCGGCGGATGAGCCATACAGAGGTCAGCTGGAAGATATTAGTGAATGTCGGCAACGATGCGAGCAGTCCGATCTGGAAGTTGTTGGCGCCGAGCAGCAGGGCAAATGCAACCAGGAATGTGCCGCCGGTGAGCGTGGTCATGGCCTCGGTGGTCATGCCTTCTTGGAGGACGGTGTCCAGCCCTTTCTGAACTTCCTCGTGGGTAAGTCTTTCCCTGGGTTTTAAAATCATAAGCGTCCGTGGTTTAGTGGTGCTAGGATGCTGAATGGCCGCTTTTTGAATAAAATCATACCAACAGGAAGGCGGGGGATGCCGGGAAGTTGCCGTTAATAATAATTATTTTGGATGTCTGTTTGGATTAGGCTATGTTGGAAGAAACTCATATTGTTCAAACCAATTTAAATATGCCAACTTTCATTCATAACGGAAATCAGCAGCGTGCGATTAACCTGGACTATCTCGATAGCATCAAAAAAGATAACCAAAATGGTTTTGAGATTGTATTCGAGCGCGTGGTATCAAACAGGGTTCCGAATGCAATCGCAAGTGGATTTCCGGATGAAACCCCGGGCGGAATGGCCGAGGTGGGGCGCTGGCGGTTTGAAAACGAAAAGGAACGGGATAAGGTTTTGAAGTCGATTTTGGACTCGTTTGGAATGAGAATTGGCTGATGTTAAATGGGAAATGATGTTTTTATACTTTCATTAAGTAACTCTGAAAATATTTCCTGGAAATGATGAATTATTTCGAGAAATAATATTTATTTTCAACCGGTTGTTTTCCTTTATATATAACCGGGGTTATTGATATTGTGATATAGGGTTATGTGGGGATGGCAACTCGACCAAAAAAGCATATTTACATGTCGTTTTTTGGCGCTAAACCCTCATCGTAACCTCTATCCTTGTGAAAATAGCATTTATAGTGCCTTACTTCGGTAAGCTGCCTTCCAATTTTGATCTTTGGCTTAGAACCTGCAAAGCCAATCCTGAATTCAACTGGCTGATTATAAGCGATCAGGATCTTCCTGACAACCTTGCAGAAAATGTGAGTTGTTTTTATTTTAAAGACATAGCCGCATTAAGCAAGCTTATAAACGCAAAACTGAATCTCAAACTCAAAATCAACAGCGCCTACAAATTTTGCGACTTCCGGCCATTGTACGGCGCAATATTTGAGGATTATCTGGACGGATATGATTTTTGGGGTTTTTGTGATATGGATGTTTTCTTTGGAAGACTTTCGAATTTCCTGACTCCTGAAATTCTGCATGAACACGACATTATCCAGCGCTGGGGACACCTCACAATTGTACGAAACAATGAAACGTGCAACAGGCTGTATGAGAAATGTTTTGATTATTCCACCATGGAAAAGGTGCTCAATTGGGATATGAATCAGGGTACCGACGAGCGCATTATGCCTTACATCGGGCAGAAGTTAGGTTTGAAATGCTATTACAATCAGACATGGATAGCGGACGTTGCGCCCCATACGTTCCACTACAAGATGGACAAACTGGGCAGCAACAATTATACTTCACAGATATTTGCCTGGGAGAGCGGTGTCCTTTACCGGTATTTCCTCAGTGACGGGCATATACACCGGGATGAATTCATGTATATCCACCTCCAAAAGCGGGAGATAGAAATTCTCAACAAGGTAGCTGGTGATTTTATGATCACACCGAACGGCGTTTATAACAAAACGAAGGACGTGAATCTGTCGGATTTTTTCTGTGATTCCACATTGAAGGAGCGCTTTGACATTCGTTACAAGAAACTGTGGAGACGTTTGGTCAAACAACGTTTGTCCGATACGTTTTTGAAAGGGAAGCTGGTTAGTTACCTGGTATACAAGCGTTACTTGTCGGATTTATGGACTGGTATCCCCGATATTACGGTTACCGAGCGTGAAAGCGATGCTGTGGAGTTGGTTATTCACGAGGCTGGAATGATCTCGTAAAATGCGGTACATTTAGGAGTATAATCTGGGTCTTAAAAAAGATCCAGATTATAAATGATGATGTTTTCGCCGGCCTGGGCAAAACGGTATTGTGTGAATGCTTTGTTAATGGCCGTGAAAAATGGTTTTGAGCAACCCGGAACCATCCAGTCGTGCAATTCAATTACAATTACCTTGGTTTTGGGGAGCCAGCTCATGTAATTTTCGGAAAAGAGCTGTTTTTCTGCGGTTTCTATATCCAGTTTAAGTAAATCGATACGGTCCCAACCGAATTCTTTCATCACCGAATCGATCGTACAGGTGTTGGGTTCCGCGGCTTCTTCGCCGTCGGTGTCATCGACTATTTCTTCCACAACTATTCCCCATTTTCCGACGCCGTATTTATCCGAAATCTTCGCAACCGTTTGGCGGGGCCATATGGCTGCCTGTTTTACGTGTACGTTCGGATAATTCTTAGTATTACCAATTACAGCTGCCGCATTTTCAGGATCCGGCTCAATCGCTACGATCTGAGCTTTCGGGAATTTATTGGTAAAATAAATACTTGCCAAACCAATATTAGAACCCCCGTCAATAATCGTCTGAGGTTCAAAACCCAGCGGAACATTGTATTCATTTTTAATGAAAACTTGTACAAATACCTTATCGTCGGTAGTCTTTGGTCTTAAATGAATGGGATATTTCGCTTTCGGATGCTTTACCGACTCGTTGTTTTGCAAAACGCGGCCGATAAAAAAGGAAGTGCCTCTTATAAAGCCAAGTTCTGAATGATAGGAAGCGAGTTTTTGGAGATAACGGAGCATTCTTGTGAAATTGAGGGTACACGTGAAACCGAAGGTACGCATCGTAAAGATACTTCGCCCCACTTTTCTACCCATTATTAAAATTTAATACAACTATTTCTTTTTAAATCGGAGATGCCCGGTTCGGCTTAGTAGCGATCATTGATTTAAAAACAGGGCATCGCATTGTTTAGAGGCGAAAATCGCCGGATGTGTAAAGTCAGCTGCTGGTAACTTTGAACAGCAGTGTTCGTTTTTGAACACGGAAATTTTGTTAATAGTCTGAATTTTAATGTGTTGTATGTGTGGTATAAATTTATTGATGGAAGCGAGGTATTTGTTCCTAAGCCTTACAACCTGAAAATCCATGCTGAGTAACTATCTCAAAATCTCCTGGCGGAACCTGGTGCGCGCCAAAGGATACGCATTGATCAATATTGCCGGCCTGGCGGTAGGCATGGTCACGTCGGTGCTGATCTTTTTGTGGATTCAGAACGAATTGCAATTCGACCGCAGTTATTCCAAAACCAAACGCCTTTACCAGGTTTATAACCGGGATGTTTTCAACGATGAACCGACGGTCTGGGGTACAACGCCGCCACCGCTCGCACCCGAATTGAAAGCAGCCTACCCGGAGATCGAAAATGCGTCGAGGGTTGCGCCGTTGACCATGCTGTTGTCGGCCAACGACAAGAATCTGAATGCGGAAGGGGCATTCGCCGATCCGGATTTCCTGGAAATGTTTGATTACCGGCTGATTTCGGGGAATGGAAAGGGTTTGTTGGACGGGACCAACGGAATTGTAATTACCAGAAAACTTGCCGAAAGCTTCTTTGGAACGATCGACGCGGTGGGAAAGACAATCCAGATCGATCACAAGGATAATTTTTTGGTTTCGGGTGTGATCGATGATTTTCCGCAAACGACGCGTTTCAGCGATCGTACTTATCTGCTCCCATGGAGTTATTTTCAAAGACCCGGCTGGGCGACACTGGAATGGAACTCGAACAACTACTTTACTTATGTAGCTTTGAAAGAAGGCGCGAGCGAAGCAGCGGTAGGCTGGAAGATCAGGAAGGTAACAGCCGAACATCTTAAAGGTACGATCGATAATGTTGCTAACCGTGAGATCTTTCTTTTTCCGGCAGAGAAATGGCATTTGTACTCCAAAATTGATCATGGACAGCTCGTTGACGGGCGAATCGTGACCGTGAGGCTGTTCGGATTGATCGCGGCGTTCATATTGATTATCGCTTGCGTGAATTTTGTGAACCTCAGCACCGCCCGCAGCGAAAAACGGGCGAAGGAAGTCGGTGTTCGCAAGGTATCCGGCGCACCGAAAAGCTCGCTCGTGCTGCAATTCATCAGCGAGTCTGTGATGCTGTCGTTGCTTGCGGCGATCGTGGCTGCGCTCATCATTTCGGCGGTTATTCCTGTTTTCGGCAACCTGGTTGGGTTGCAACTGGCACCGGACTTGACTTCCGTCTATTTCTGGCTTTCGGTCGGAGGTTTTGTGTTATTCACCGGACTGCTCGCCGGGAGTTATCCGGCATTTTTCCTGTCGGCATTCCAGCCGGCCAGGGTAATCAAGGGCATTTACACCCACAACAATGCGGCTTTTTCTCCCCGGAAAGGTCTGGTTGTGCTTCAATTTTCATTTGCCATTATCCTCATCATTTCCACGTTGGTGATCAAGCGGCAGATCGATCACGGGCAGAGCCGGGATGCGGGATACGACAAGAACAACCTGTTGATTACCGTCCTGGCGGGCGAGCTGGAAAAGCATTATGCAGCTGTCCGCAATGAGCTGCTTGCAAGCGGCGCGGTCGTGTCGGCCACCAAATCGCTAGGTTCGGGTATGAGCCTGAGTTCACGTCAATGGGGCGTAACGTTTCCGGGAAGCACGGAAACGGACAAAAATGTCGAATTTGATATTTTTGGCGCCGACCAGCATTTCGTGCGTACGACGGGCGTGAAGTTACTGGAAGGCAGGGAAATCGACCTCGTGCGGTTCCCGTCGGATTCTCTGGCCGTGGTGCTCAACGAAACGGCGGTGAGGGCAATGCGGCTGAAAAATCCTGTCGGCGCCATTGTCAATTTCCAAAGCCGGGACTGGCATGTGATCGGCGTCGTAAAAGATTTCATTTTCGATTCGCCTTATGCTCCGATCAATCCTGTGATGATCAGCGGCCCGGGTGGTCTGCTGCCGCATCAGTGGCTGACTATGCGCCTTAACCCACAAAACACGGTGGCCAAAAACCTGAAAACCGCCGAGGTTATTTTTAAAAAATACAATCCGGGCTATCCGTTTGAATACCAGTTTGCAGACGAAACCTACAAAGCCCGGTTTGCACAGGAGGAACTGACCGGCACGCTGACGGGGATTTTTACCGGCCTCGCGATATTCATTTCCTGCCTGGGGCTTTTCGGCCTCGCGACATACACCGCCCAGCAGCGCACCAAGGAAATCGGCGTCAGAAAAGTATTGGGCGCGTCGGTAGCCGGCATTGTACGACTCCTGACAGGTGATTTTGTAACGCTTGTACTCATTTCTTTCCTGATCGCGGCGCCGGTCGGCTGGTACGCGATGAACGAATGGCTGAAAGATTTCGACTATCGCATTCAGGTCGGCCCGGGTATTTTCGCCGCGACGATCGGCGCGGTCCTGCTGATTGTTCTTCTAACGGTTAGTTTCCAGGCGATAAAGGCTGCATTGATGAACCCCGTGAAATCTTTGAGAAACGAATAGGGGTCAGATAATGCTGATTATTGAATGATAAATTTGATTGCCTCGCCGTTTCCAACCGACAGGAAGTAAACTCCTGATGAAAAGCCATTGAGCTGGATATGCGTACGATTACGCTCCACGGGAACCTGCTTTTGCGGTTTTCCGTAAATATCGAAGACCGTGGCCTTGTCCGGTAATATTTTCCACCCGCTAAAATCGATCGTCAGTACATTGTTTGCGGGATTTGGGAAAACGGTAATCGCTTTCGCATGGTCAGTAGCGACACTAATCATGCGGCTGTAAGTAAAAGCGCCATCCTGGCTGCCGGTCGCGCGATCAATCATTCGCAGCCGGTAATAATTACTGAGCCCGGGATCGGTATCAGTGAATGTGTAGTCGTGATTACCGGAGCCGGAAGCGGAAACAGTGCCGAGCTGCTGAAAAGCGCGCCCGTCGCTGCTTTTTAATACTTCAAAATGAGAGGTATTTTCCTCTTCGGCAGTTACCCATTTCAGTACGACAGCGTTGTCTTCGGACACTCTTCCCGTAAAACTCACCAGTCGGAGTGGCAAAATGGCTTCGTCGTCCACGATGTCGACCGATGCGACGTTTTGCGCGGGATCACCTGTGTAGGTCAGCGAATGGGTATCAAGCGCTCCGACAAGGGTGCACAAGGCTGTTTCCGT
>CAMLNK010000204.1 GCA_946481035.1 uncultured Dyadobacter sp.
AAGAAGATATCAAGATCATCGAAAATCTGATCGAAGAGATCAAGCCGCATCAGATCTACGCAGCCGGCGACTTCGCCGATCCGCACGGAACGCACAAAGTGTGCTGGGATGCGATCGAAGCCGCATTGCAGCGCTCGAAACATAAGAATTTCATGAAGGACTGCTGGGTATGGTTGTACCGCGGCGCATGGGCTGAGTGGGATATTTATGAAATCGAAATGGCGGTACCGATGAGCCCCGACCAGGTGCTGAAAAAACGCCAGGGAATTTTCAAACACCAGTCGCAGAAAGACGGTGTGGTGTTCCAGGGCGAGGATTCACGCGAGTTCTGGCAGCGTGCCGAAGAGCGCAACCGCGGAACCGCGCAGCTTTACGATTCACTAGGCCTGGCCGAATACGAAGCGATGGAGGCATTCGTACGCTGGAAGTTCTAAGTAATAACTGTAAATGAAAATAGCCCGGAAATTTCCGGGCTATTTTCATTTTATATCTACCTGATACGCTGAGTAAAACGCGTCGGTGCCGGTGTTACAATTCCATGTCAACCCACATCCTGTGCGCCATTTTTTCAACCATATTCATGACGCCTTGCACGGCGCCAAAAATGATACAAAGAGGCAGAATGACCGGTAAAAAGATCAGCCATTGCAATGCCATGGTAAAGTTAAATCTCTTGATAATTGGCGTTTTCATAACAGGATCAGGTGCTTAAATAAGATGGGTTAGTATCCCAAGATATACAATTAATTAATACTCAACAACTTTTCAGAATACTAACGTTCTCGATTTCTGTAAAATTTGAATTATTAATGTAATTATTTCAATTGGGGTTCTTGGAAAAGCAAATTCACCCGATTTGTTACCCACTGATATTCGCCGGGCAGTAAAAAAAATTTTTGTTTATTTGTTATAGTAAAGTTAACTGCCACTTCCGACATGCCTTCATCCGACATCATTCAATTGTTACCCGATTCCATAGCCAACCAGATCGCCGCGGGAGAGGTCGTTCAGCGACCCGCTTCGGTGGTAAAGGAGCTGATGGAAAATGCGATTGATGCGAAGGCCACGCAAGTACAGGTCATACTTCGCGAAGCCGGCCGGACGCTGATCCAGGTGATCGACAATGGTACCGGAATGTCGGAAACCGACGCACGCATGAGCTTCGAAAGGCATGCTACTTCCAAAATCAGGCAGTCGGAAGACCTCTTCAGGATCAAAACAATGGGCTTCCGGGGGGAGGCCCTGGCTTCGATCGCGGCCGTGGCACAGGTGGAAATGCGGACGCGGCAGGAATCGGATGAACTCGGCACATTAATCCGCATCGACGGCTCGGAAATCAAAACGCAGGAGGCAGTAGCTTGCCCGAAAGGCACCAACTTTTCGATACGGAACCTGTTTTTCAATGTACCGGCCCGCCGGAACTTCCTGAAATCGAATTCCGTCGAAATGCGCCATGTACTCGACGAGTTCCAGCGCGTAGCATTGGCGCATCCGGAAGTCGGTTTTACCCTTCATCATAACGATACCGAGGTATTCAACCTTACGCCGGTGAAGCTGGTGCGAAGGATCATCGATATTTACGGCAAAAGCTACCGCGAGCAGCTGGCTTACTGCCAGGAAGAAACTTCCTATATCAACGTCCGCGGCTACATCGGCAAACCTGAATTTGCCCGTAAAACGCGTGGCGAGCAGTTCTTTTTCGTGAACGACCGCTTCATTAAGCATAACTACATGCACCATGCGGTGATCAGCGCTTTCGACGGCACCATTCCCGAGGGCAGTCACCCGTTTTATGTTTTGTTTATTGAAATCGACCCGTCGCATATCGATATCAATATCCATCCCACTAAAACGGAGATCAAATTCGACGACGAGCGCTCGGTATATGCGATCATTATGGCGGCAGTGAAGAAGGCGGTGGGCGTTTATAATCTCTCGCAGTCGATCGATTTTGAAGAAAATATCAATTTCCTCAATCCCACACCCACCGAACCGAACAATAACCTGATCCCGCGCACGGTGATGCCCGACTGGGCCGCACAGCCGCGCAAGAGCGAGGGCAGCGCGTCCAAATCGAACCTGACCAATTGGAGCAAGCTCTTCGAAGGATTGCAAAATACCGAAGACCGGCACCGCGAGCTGGCCGCATTTGAAATGAATACACCCACAGCGTCGCGACCGGTGTACCAGGAGCAGGCCAAAACTGTGGCCAGCAAGGTCAACAGGATGGCGTCCGAAGTAATTGCCGCGCCCGAAGCCGATGCACTGCTGTTTCAGCTTCATAACCGCTACATTCTGTCGCAGGTGAAGGACGGCATTATGCTCATCGACCAGAAGGCCGCCTATGAACGCATTCTCTACGAACGGTATCGTAAAATGCTCATCAACCGCAATGGTGCCTGCCAGCAATTGCTCTTCCCGAAAACCATCCGGCTTACGCATTCGGATATGCAGCTCGTGCATGAGACGAAAAAGGAGATCCGCAGTTTGGGATTTGAGTTTGACGAATTTGGTGCTAATGAGCTGATCATCCGCGGCATTCCGGCTGATTTGCCGGAGGAAAGCGAACAGGATTTGTTCGAAGAGCTCATCGAGCAACTTAAACAGAGTTATTCCGACCTTAAACTGAACAAGCCGGAAAGTCTGTCGAGATCGCTTGCGAAACGATTTTCGGTTCGTTACGCGGTCAAGCTTTCGTACGTTGAAATACACACATTGCTCAACCAGCTGTTCTCGTCGTCGGACCCGAATCGGACGCCCGGTGGCGATCCTATCATCGTTCTTTTGACAATGGACAAGCTGGCGAATATTTTCCGGGGTTAAGAACAAAACCGGGAGATGTACAGTTTATTGGAGATAAATCTTTGAATTTGAATCAAATATGTTAGCCATAACCCCCACGGTAAGGAATTTGTTAATTCTGAATATCCTATTCTATTTTATAGATTCTTCTGTTTTCAGCCTCAAAAGCGAGTTTGCGCTCATGCCGGTGATGTCGCCGGATTTCCATATTTTCCAGTTTGTCTCTTACATGTTCCTGCATGGCGGCATCGGCCATTTATTCAGCAACATGTTCGGTCTGATCATGTTCGGGCCGCTGCTGGAAAGGATTTGGGGAGCGAAAAGGTTCTTGATATTCTACTTTGTAACGGGCATCGGTGCCGGGCTTCTGTTCTCAGGGATAGGCTTTTATGAGAACTGGCAAGTGGCAAAGGCTGTTGAGTTATTTACCCAAAATCCTACACCCGACGGACTCGCCGATTTCCTGAGCAAGCACGCCGAACCGCTTTACGAACCGAACCTCGATTTTTTGAATTCTTTCGAAGGAAATCCAACCAATTCGGTGTATATTCAACAGAGTATTAAGCTGGTACAAGGTTTTTATGCCTGGTCGCTCAGCATACCGATGGTCGGCGCTTCGGGGGCAATTTTCGGGATCCTGATGGCGTTTGGTTTGTTATTTCCAAATACGGAGCTTTTTCTCCTGTTTGTACCGTTCCCTATAAAAGCAAAATATTTCGTTGCTTTTTATGGGCTTTTTGAATTGTATTCAGGGATACAAAATGCTCAGTCCGATAATGTTGCCCACTTTGCGCACATTGGAGGAATGCTATTTGCATATATATTGTTGCGTTACTGGGGTACGCAAAAATCAAATTTCTATTGAAGATGAGCAATATTGTTGACGACGTTAAACGGGAATTCGCGAAATCCGAGAATGCACTGGTAAAAATTATCCTGATCAATACAGCAGTATTCCTGATCCTGCTGCTCATGAAGATTGTGCTTACCCTCTCCCAATCTTCGAACGTATACGCATTGGTGATCAATATGTTACAGCTTCCGGCCGCTACGGAAGAATTCATATACAAGCCCTGGACACTCATCACGTATTTCTTCACACACGATGATATCTTTCACATTCTCTTCAATATGCTCTTTCTCTACTGGTTCGGTAAGCTGGTGGACGAATATTTGGGTGCAAAGAGAGTCGTGGCGCTGTATATGCTGGGCGGGATCGCCGGCGGGCTGATTTACATTGTGCTGTACAACCTGCTGCCTTATTTTCAGGCGCATATTGAAGGTTCGAGAATGCTAGGAGCTTCCGCAGCAGCATTTGCCGTAGCGGTAGGCGCTTCTACATTGCTGCCTAACTACACTTTCAACCTGATCTTCCTTGGACCTGTCCGCATTAAGTTCATCGCGTTGTTCTACATTATTCTGTCGCTCGCGCAGACTGTTGGGCCTAATGCCGGGGGAAACCTCGCGCATTTGGGAGGGGCATTCACAGGTTATATTTTCATCAAACTGCTGCAAAACGGGACAGATCTGGGCAAGCCGATCTATGGACTGCTTTCAATATGGTCGCGCATTTTCCGGAAACGCCCATCCATGCAGGTAACTTACCGCGAACGGCAGGTATACCGCAGCACCAGCGTATATTCATCTTCATCGTCCGGCACTATCGAAATGCCCGATCAGATGGAGATCGATTCGATCCTGGATAAGATCTCGAAATCGGGTTACGAAAGCCTGACACGTGAGGAGAAGCAGAAGTTGTTCAAGGCGAGCCAGCAAAAATAATCGTCAGAGTTAATGCGTATTTGCTTAATTTTGTGACTATTTAATAAAGCGGACAGCTAGTAAATTTGATTAATAGCCCTACGGTATGCTTATAACGCCAGGAAAATTATTAGCAACAATTAATTCTCCCGAAGATCTCCGAAAACTGGACAGTTCTCAGCTTCCGCAGGTTTGCAACGAGCTAAGGCAATTTATCATCGATAACGTGTCGGTTTACGGCGGGCACTTCGGCGCCAGCCTGGGTGTGGTCGAATTAAGCGTGGCACTGCATTACGTATTCAATACGCCGGATGACCAGCTTGTTTGGGACGTGGGCCACCAGGCTTACGGGCATAAGATCCTTACCGGCCGCCGCGATGAGTTTCATTCCAACCGCGTTTACGGCGGGTTATCCGGTTTTCCAAAACGAAAAGAGAGCATTTACGATGCATTTGGGGTAGGGCATTCGTCGACGTCCATTTCATCGGCGCTTGGTATGGCGGTAGCATCCGCATTGGAAAAGAACTTCGAACGCCAGCACATTGCCATCATCGGCGATGGTGCCATGACTGCCGGTTTAGCCTTCGAAGGCATGAACCACGCCGGCACATCGGATTCCAACCTGCTGATTATCCTCAATGATAACTGCATGGCCATCGACCCGAACGTCGGTGCCCTGAAGGAATACCTGACCGACATTACCACTTCGCAGACTTATAACAAGTTCAAAGACGAGGTTTGGAACCTGCTCGGCAAAATGAGCAACTTTGGCAAGAGTGCGCAGGAAATCGTGTCAAAGGTTGAGACGGCCATGAAAACAGCGATTTTGCGTCAGAGTAATCTCTTCGAATCGTTGGGATTGCGCTATTTTGGTCCTATCGATGGAAATGATATCAGCCACCTGACCGAAGTACTGAAAGATCTCAAAAACATTCCTGGTCCGAAGCTGCTGCATTGCCTTACCGTGAAAGGAAAAGGCTACGGCCCGGCCGAAAAAGACCAGACGAAATGGCACGCTCCCGGCGTTTTCGACAAGATCACGGGGGAGATCAAGAAAAAAGTCTATAACACGCCTCAGGCTCCGAAATATCAGGATGTATTTGGTCACACCATTGTGGAACTGGCCAGGGAAAATCCTAAAATAGTAGGTATCACCCCTGCAATGCCATCCGGTTCTTCATTGAACATTATGATGGAGGCGATCCCTGAAAGAGCATTCGACGTCGGCATTGCCGAGCAGCACGCTGTTACTTTCTCCGCGGGTATGGCTACGCGTGGTGATGTAGTTTATTGTAATATCTACTCCACATTCATGCAGCGCGCTTATGATCAGGTCGTGCATGATGTGTGCATTCAGGAACTACCTGTTATTTTCTGTCTGGATAGAGCCGGATTGGTAGGAGCCGACGGACCTACGCACCATGGCGTGTACGACATCGCTTTCATGCGTTGTATTCCAAATATGGTTGTTGCTTCTCCTATGAACGAGCAGGAGCTTCGGAATATGATGTATACCGCCCAGCTGGAATCTTTTCAGTCGGGTAAAAACGCATTTACCATCCGTTATCCGAGGGGTAATGGCGTCATGCCGGACTGGAAGACGCCTTTTGAAGAAATTCAGATTGGTAAGGGAAGAAAAATAAAAGACGGTTCCGACCTGGCGATCCTTTCATTCGGCCCGCTTGGAAATTTCGCTCTGCAAGCCTGTGAAGAGTTGGAAAAACAAGGCATCCATGCCGGCCTTTTCGACATGCGCTTCGCAAAGCCTTTGGATGAGGCTATGCTGCACGAAATCTTCTCGTCCTATGACAGGGTCATGACATTGGAAGATGGCTGCTTACAAGGCGGATTTGGCAGCGCTGTATTGGAATTCATGATTGATAACGGATACACCAGCCAGGTTAAACGCCTCGGAATCCCCGACTCGATCGTCGAGCATGGCGAGCCAGCGGAATTATATAAGGAATGTGGCATTGATACTGCTGGCATTGTTGTCGCTTCGATAGAATTCTTGCAACGTCAATCGCGGGTCGCTTCCATTTTAAACTAGTTAAGATTTCATTTCATTGCGAAAGCCGGTCGGAAGATCGGCTTTTTTGCTTTTCAGGCTTTTACAAGGCTAATGAAAACTGCGATTTGAGGCCTATTTATTTCCCAGCCTGAAAGTTTATACGATCTTGTAGCGATTATGCGCTAGCGTTGGTTAAATCTGGCATTCCAGACACTAGAACTTGCTTGATTCGATCCAGTATTCGATGGCATTGGAAGTAAGCATCTGGGAGGATATTATTGGCAAGAATTTCCTACGGAACGAAGGCGAAGCAGCCTGAAAGCTCATAAATGCAAAAAAGGACCAGCCTTTTGGACTGATCCTTCTATTTTAATAATTGTGGCGGCTACCTACTTTACCAGGTTTGAACCAAGTATCA
>CAMLNK010000205.1 GCA_946481035.1 uncultured Dyadobacter sp.
GCAAAGTGTTGGTAGTGTTGCAGTTTACGGTATCGGTGACGCTCATTATCGGCACTGCCATTGTTTACAAACAAATTCAGCATGCCAAGAACCGGCCCGTGGGATACGACCGGAATAACCTGATCACCGTCGAAATTAACACGCCCGAATTGTACAACCAATACAACCGGATCCGCGGGGCATTGCAGCAGACCGGGGCGGTGGAAGAAATGGCTACATCTTCGTCGCCATCGACATTCCTCGGGTCGAATAACGGCGGTTTCACCTGGCCGGGCAAAGACCCCAACCTGCACGACAACTTCGGTACTATCGGCGTCTCACACGATTTTGGCAAAGCCGTCGGCTGGCAGTTTATCGGCGGCCGCGATTTCTCCCGCCAGTTCTCCACCGATTCGTCGGGTATGGTGATCAATGAGTCTGCGATGAAATACATGGGTTTCAAACAGCCATCGGATATCATTGGGCAAACCGTGAAATGGGGTGACAATCCTTACAAAGTAGTGGGCGTGATCCGCGATATGGTAATGGGCTCACCATTCAGCCCGGTACGGCAGACAGTATTTATGGTCAACTACGGTTGGGCAAATTTTATCAGTATCAAACTCAAACCGGGACTGCCGCTGAGGGAATCGCTGGCGAAAGTGGCGGCTGTTTTCCGTGAAGTCAACCCCGGCGGGCCATTCGATTACAAGTTCACCGACCAGGAATATGCATTGAAATTCGCCGCCGAAGAACGCATTGCCACACTGGCATCGGTGTTTGCGGTACTCGCGATTTTTATAAGTTGCCTGGGTTTGTTCGGCCTCGCATCCTTTACCGCCGAGCAGCGGACGAAGGAAATTGGTGTACGCAAAGTGCTGGGAGCTTCGGTTACCAACCTTTGGGCATTGCTATCCCGCGAATTTGTGGCGCTGGTGATCATTTCTTTTCTGATTTCAACGCCTGTCGCCTGGTATTTCCTGAACGACTGGCTCAAAAAATATGAATACCGTACCGACATCCCCTGGTGGATCTTCGCCGCTGCGGGTGGTGGCGCGCTGGTTGTCACGCTGGCAACGGTAAGCTATCAGGCGATTCGGGCGGCGTTGCTCGATCCTGTGAAATCGTTACGGTCGGAATGACGGAAGGATGGGACGAAGGAAGAAAGGGAGAAAGGAGGAAGGAGGAAGGGGAGGAAGGATTTTGGAAAGAACTGATCCCCTTCCTCCATCCTCCTTTCCTCCCAAAAACAATAAAGCCATGCTAAAAAACTACCTAAAAATCGCTCTTCGTAATCTCTTGAACAACAAGGGTTATACGGCTATCAATGTGTTCGGGTTGGGGCTGGGGCTGGCGACGTGCCTGCTGATTGTGCTGTACATTTCCGACGAGTTGAGTTTTGATAAGCACCATCGGTCGGCCGACCGGCTTTTCCGCATTGCGATGGAGGCCCGCAATGAAAAATGGGCGGGAACCCCCGGGCCGGTGGCGGCAGGGATCAAAACCGACTTCCCGGAAGTGGAATCGGTGACCCGCCTGCTGAAATTCTCCGGAATGGACCGTATGCTGCTTGAAAACAGGAATGGTAAGGAAGCCAGGCCGTTTTATGAAACCAATGGCTACTATGCCGATTCGACGCTGTTCGATGTATTTACCTACGATTTCAAATATGGAAATGCCCGCAATGCGCTCAAACGCCCCAATACTCTGGTGCTATCCGAGCATGTGGCAGAAAAATTGTTCGGGAATATCGATCCGGTCGGTAAGGTAATCCGCGTGGGTTTGGCTTTCGGGGACTTTGATTACACGGTTACAGGTGTTTATCGTAACAGCCGGAAGTCGCACATAGACGCGCGCTTCTTTCTTTCCATGCAAAATGGCGATATGGGTGGCTGGGTAGTGAGCCAGAACAACTGGGCGATGAATAACATTTTTCACACCTACGTGAAGCTGCGCGACGATGCGGATCCGACGGTATTTGAATCGAAACTGACGCCATTCCTCAACCGCCACGGCGCTGCCGACCTGAAAGCGCTGGGCATTCCGAAAAGACTGTTCATTCAACCGGTGACCGATATTTACCTGAAATCCAGCATTGGCAACGAAATCGCACCGAATGGGAGCATGACCTATCTGTACATTTTCGGTACCATCGCTGTATTCCTGCTGCTTATTGCCTGTATCAATTTTATGAACCTCAGTACGGCGCGTTCCGAGAAGCGCGCGAAGGAAGTAGGCGTGCGGAAAGTAATGGGCGCGGTGAGGCATTCGCTGGTTTACCAATTCCTTGGGGAATCCATGATGCTGGCGGTAATGGCCCTGGCCGTTGCGGTGCTGGTGGTGCAGCTTCTTTTGCCCTATTTCAATAATCTGACGGGTAAAAACCTGACTGTGTTGGCCCACCCTGCATTTCTTTACTGGATGGGCGGTATCACCCTTTTTACCGGGCTTGTGGCGGGGCTTTATCCGGCTTTCTATCTGTCGTCGTTCAGGCCGGTGAGCGTGCTCAAAGGCAGGCTGGCGAATGTGGCATCGGCCGCATTGTTACGGAAAGGATTGGTGGTTTTTCAGTTTACGGTTTCCATTGTCCTCATTCTCGGAGCGATTGTGATCGGGCAGCAATTGTCTTTTCTTCAAAACCAGCATTTAGGTTTTGATAAGGAACAAAAACTTGTGGTGCCGTTCAGAAATGCGAAGGCGGCTGTTAATTATAATGCATTCAGGGAAGAGGTGCTGCGGATACCTGGCATAGAGGCCACCACCAGCGGATCGGTTTATCCGGGTATTGAAAATATCGAAGACCTGCTCTTTTATGCCGAAAACAAAACTGTCCATGATGCTGTTGACATTCATTTCGCTACGGTCGGCGACGATTATGTGGAAACGCTAGGCCTGAAAATGGCGGCCGGACGCTCATTTAGCAAAGCATTCGGCGGCGATTCCAGCAGCATTATCCTGAATGAAACCGCCGTTCGGGAGCTGGGTTACGACGCGGCTTCCGTGATAGGTAAAAACGTATTTTTCGAGCTGGGCGGCCGGCGCCGGAGCTTGCAGGTAGTAGGGGTCGTGAAAGATTTTAACTTCCGGAGCCTGCACGAACAAATCAAGCCCTACGCGCTTGCTACGAGCATTACCGATAAGTACCAATATTTTATCGCCAATGTAAATACCAGGGACTACACCGGTGTGCTGGCATCGGTAGGGGCGGCCTGGCAGAGGCTGAACCCGGACATTCCATTCGCCTATTCATTCCTCGATCAGGACTTTCAGAAGAATTACGAAAAAGACCGACGCACTGGCAGCATTGTGTTGTATTTCACTTGTATTGCCGTCGTGATCGCATGTCTTGGCCTATTCGGGCTGGCCGCCTTCTCGGCTGAAAGGCGAACGAAGGAGATCGGTGTCAGAAAGGTGCTCGGCGCCTCCGTGGGCAGCATTGTGGGCATGCTTTCGGGTGAGTTTCTCTCGCTCGTATGTGTGGCGCTTGTGATCGCCACGCCCATTGCGTGGATGGGTATGCGGCAGTGGTTGCAGGGGTTCGCGTATCAGGTCGGTATCCAATGGTGGGTCTTCCCGGTTACAGGCCTGCTCGTGTTACTTGTGGCATTGCTAACAGTAGGTTTCCAAAGTGTGAAAGCGGCTTTGACGGATCCTGTTAAATCTTTGAAAAGGGAGTAAGGAGGAAAGGGAGGAGAGGGAGGAGGTTTTTTCTCCATCCCCCCTTCCTTCATCCTCCTTTCCTCCCACTATATAAAAGCTATGAAATATACACTAACGCTACTTATTCTATTTTTCGCTTTTCAAAAATCCTGGTCGCAGGCCAGGGGGAGTTTTGAGGGGGACGTCGAGCGTTATGCGCGCTTGCTCGGCCTGCCCGCGTATGCGCTGGGCGTGGCCGAGGGCGACAGGCTGTTGTTTTTCAAAAGCGCAGGTTATGCCGACTCGGCAGGCAAAGTGGCGATTACAAAGGACCATATTTTTGAAATAGCTTCTATTACAAAATCACTTACCTCCATTGCACTACAACAACTGGAACAGGCCGGGAAGCTTTCCCTGAACGACCCGGTGGATAAGTACCCGAACCGCTTGTTCACGAAGGAGCGTTGGAATGCGCAGACCACCCTGGCGCACCTCGTGAGCCATACTTCGGAAAGCACTCCGCCAGGGTCGGCATTTGTATACAATGGGAGCAAGTTCAATATTGTTTTCAATGCATTTGTGGCAATCAATCCGATGGATTCCACCGAAGAACTGACGCGGCCGTTTACCATACAGCTTGAAAAGGGTATTCTCAAACCGCTTCAAATGACCCACACGCTCACGCGCTTCACCGAGCAGGAGCACGGGGAGCTGAGAAAATGGGTGGCTGTAAAATACAGTTTCGATGCTGCTGCCGGCAAATATGTACCACAGCCTGTGAACCCGGTGGGAATGCAGAGCGGGCCGGGCTTTGGAATGATGAGCAGCGTGCAGGATCTGGTGCGCTATTCGGCAGCAATAGGTAAGGAAAGCATTCTGTCCGCCGAACGTTACCGGAAGATCACGACGCCGTTTTACCCCGGCAGCCCGCAGGGAATGGGTTGGTTTACCTATTCCGTGGCGGGTGCAGACCTGCATTGGTCCTATGGCTATGGCGATAATAGTTCGGCATTGCTGCTTCGGATACCCCAGCGGAACCTGACGCTCGTATTGCTGTCACCTGCCAATGCGCATTCCGCAGCTGCACTACTGGGCTTCGGTAACCCGCTGCTTTCGCCGGTCGTAGCTTCGTTTGTGCGGAATTACCTGTTGAATGCGCCTGCATCTATTGATTTTGAAGAGGCTCCGAAAAACGTTGAGGACGGGTTGAAAACGCCAATGTCCGCGGATGTTGCAAATGTGCTTGTGCATGAGGCATTGGGAGCGGCAATGGGCTTGTCGTATTCGGCCAGGGCCATTCCTGTTAATGCGTCGAAAAGCCTTGATCTGTTAAAAATATTGATCCGAAAATATCCTGCGCATCCTGTGTGGCAGGCTACGGCTGCATTTGAATTTATAGCAGAGTCGGAGGATAAGGAAGTGCTGGATTTTGGTAAAAAAATGGTGGCTGCTTTTGCCCGAACAGGCAAAGTGCATCCCGCGAAATCATTTTTCGCAGGGTTGATCCTTGAAAAGAATGGCGAAACGGAAAAGGCAATGGCATTTTACGATGCATTGGCCGCCAGCGACGATTTCAGAGAGCAATCCTATAAGCTGGACGCGATGATGAAAGTCGCGAAATACCGGATGACGCAAAATCCCGCGGCGGCAAAGGCGATGCTCGAACGGCTCGTACGCTATAAGGATTATGTGACGGCGAAGGATAGGTTATATAACGAAGCGAAAGAGATGTTGACGAAATTACAATGAAGGGAGGAAAGGAGGATGGAGGAAGGGGAGGAAGTTTTTTCTCCATCCTCCCTTTCTCCCTTTCTCCCAAACAACAGACGATCATGATCAAGAACTATTTTAAAATCGCACTACGGACGCTTGCGCAGAGCAAGGCCTATTCGGTGATCAACATTACCGGGCTGAGTATCGGGCTGGCGGCGGCTATGCTGATCATGCTTTATGCCAAAGATGAGGTGAGCTATGACGGCTTTCATGCCCATAATCCGAACATTTACAGGATCACATTCAAATCTGTGACGCCGGCCGGTGTGCTGGAAAACAACAGCGGCATTACGGGTTATCTGCCGGGGCCGAAGTTTTCGGCAAGTACGCCTGAAATCGAAGCATTTACCCGGTACCGGCAGCACAGGAACGATGTGAAACTGGGCGGGCAGATAACCAGCCAGGATGTATACCAGGCCGACCGGGATTTTTTCAGGATATTCTCATTTCCCCTGCTGAGCGGAAATCCGCTTACGGCGCTTTCGCAGCCGCGCTCGGTGGTGATTTCGGAAGAAATGGCGGAGAAGCACTTCGGTACCGTCAATGCATTGGGCAAAACCATGCTTTTCAAGGATTCGTTTGACGAAAATGCGGCTTTCGAACCTTTCGTGGTCACCGGCGTGGCGGCAAAATGCCCGGAGAACTCGTCGATTCAATTCGATATTTTGCAGCCTTTGCCCGTACCCGAGTCGCAGATGCAGGGCGAGGCGTGGTTCAACAGCTCGCTCAATACTTTTGTGAAACTTACGCCCGGCGCGGATACCGCAGCCGTGCGCGCGACGATGAACCGCATTTACCAGTCCGACGCCCGCGATGCGATGAAGTCGGTAGCGGAAAAATATGGCCTCAAAAACAAGCGGTATTATGCATTGCAGCCCTTTACCGCCATTCACCTCGATCCCCAGCTGACAGCCGAAAATGGCCTTGTAAACGGCAGCAAGCCTTTGTTTTCGTACGTTCTTTCGGGTATCGCATTATTCATTCTGTTGATCGCCTGCATCAATTTCGTAAATCTGACCGTCGCTCGTTCGCTGAAACGTGCCAAGGAAATCGGGGTACGGAAAGTGGTGGGCGGCGGGCGTTACCAGCTTGCGGCGCAGTTCCTGGGAGAGTCGTTTGTACTGTGTTTCGCGGCATTCGTACTGGCTATCCTCCTGGTGGAAGCCGTTCTACCTACATTTAATACCCTTGCCAACAAAGCGCTGGCGCTTTCTTACCTGTTCGACTGGCAACTGATAGTGGGTTATCTGGCATTGTTTGTACTCACCGCATTACTGGCTGGATTTTACCCGGCCGTGGTGCTTTCGGGTTACGATCCGGTGAAAACGCTTTACAGTCGGTTCAACTTTTCGGGCAGAAATTATCTGCAAAAAACATTGGTCGTCGTACAGTTCGCACTCGCTTCGTTCCTGATCATCGTCACGCTCACGATGCGCTCGCAGTTCAATTTTCTCACGAATATGGAGCTCGGCTATGACGATCGGAACCTGATCAGCATCGAAAAGCAGAACCTCACGCGCCCGGAAGCGAAGCTGCTGACCGATGAGTTGTTGAAAAACCAGTCGATAATAGCCGTTACACCCA
>CAMLNK010000206.1 GCA_946481035.1 uncultured Dyadobacter sp.
ACTCCCACAGAAAGCATCGAGAAATCGATGCTTTTTTTGTTTTCCGGCGCGCGGTGTCCGCTTCCTGGTAGTAGATTTAAGGCAAATCAAAAACTTCTGGGAGCTATGAGGATTCTATCTACACTTTTTATCCTTTTGACATGCGGTAGTGCCTTCGCGCAAACCGGGCGCAGCGAGTTTTACAATAGCTTTATTAGTCTTTCAGGTGGTAGAAGCACACACGGAACCGGGGACATGAAAGGTGTTTCACAGAAAATAGCGTATGGCAAGTATTTTAAGAAAAGGCTTTTATGGTTTTCATCGGTAGGCGCCGATATTCACGATGGCAAATTTGAAGTGACGCGTATAGGTGAGAATGGCGAAACTACCGACCACTCATTTCGCTATACTTCCGGTGCATTCCAACTAACTGGAGGCGTAGGATTCAGTTTTCTAAGAAATAGCCGCAGTGACCTCGGGATAAAAATAGGTGGAATTCTGCGATACCAGTCTTCGTCGTTTTACGACAACCTTTCTATCTTGTTCGATCCGGAGCGGATCGGGCCATACCCTGCTACATTTATCTTCAACACAAGTCCCCAACGGACATATTCTGCCGGAGTTGGGCCCGAGGCATTTTATCAGCAGACGATATTCAGATCAATATTTGCGGGACTGTCGGCCGGATTTCAAGTGGATACAAATGGAGACGTGTTAACAAACATGGCTCTTTCGATAGGGAAAAGAATTAAATAGCGCAATGCGGCCGGTTTGAAACGCTTTTCATAGCGAAGCCACTAGACAAGTAATGTCGCCACTCTACGCCAAGTAATAAATCCTCCAACTATCAGTATAGATCCCGCAAAGCGCTAGCCGAAAACTCGTCTTACCTTGTTGCTGTGATTTTCAATTAATCAGTCAGGCTTATGAAAACATTATTGCTGATGGCATTGATGGGCGTGTTTGCGTCATGCAATGCGAAAGATCAGCCATTGTCAAAGGAAAAGATTATGGAACAAGAGGATATTATCAAACTGGTCGGACGAAACGACGTGGAAGGCGTAAAAAAGGCGCTAGACAAAGGAGCCAATGTCAATACGCAGGATGGGAAACAGCGCTCATTACTTCTGCTGGCGACGATTGAGAGACATACAGCAATGGCAACACTGCTGACAGAGCGCGGTGCGGACGTCAATTTACAGGACAATATCCGGGATAGCCCTTTCCTGTATGCCGGCGCGACCGGACAAACGGAACTGGTGAAGCTATTTCTCGGTCATGGCGCCCGGTTTGATGTTTTTAACCGGTATAATGGAACTGCATTGATTCCCGCATGCGAGCGCGGGCACGTGGAAACCGTGAAAGTACTGGTGGGTACCAAGGGGTTTCCCATCAATCATGTCAATCGTTTGGGTTGGACGGCTTTGATGGAAGCGATTGTTTTGGGTGACGGAAGCAAAAAGTATCAGGAAATCGTGCAGCTGCTGAAAGATGGCGGAGCGGACCTTGGTATACCGGATCACGATGGCATTACGCCATTGCAGCATGCCCAGAGGCGCAGTTTTGCGGAGATAGTGAGAATTTTATCAAAGTAGGCGCTGTCCTTGTAAAGTGAGAATCAGTCACGTTTGTGAATATCGATATTGCATTGTTATAAATTTTGCAACTATCGGGATGAAAGGAGTAAAGTGATTGCACGGCGCGTAAAATACCTTTGCTGTGTAATAAAACTTTATCAAACATGGCTGATTTTAAGAAGATTGTATGGAGTTTGGTGGTGATCTTTTGCGCCGCGGTATTTGTCGGATGCAGTGACGAAGACGAACCGCAAAAAGCATTAACGCCTAGCGAAGTGCTCGCGAGCGTCGCCTGGGAAACGACAAATGCAAAAAATAACAAGGGCGAAAATGTAGCATTGACCAATGCCAATGTGATCAATTTCGTTGGATTTGCGTACTTCAAAACGGGCGGAACATTTACGATGTACAACCTCGATGATTCACCTAAAATGCATGGTGACTGGACCGTTTCCGAGGATGGGAAAACCCGGACGATCATTGCCAGGGATAATGCCGGAACAGTTCTTTTTACCCGTGTAGTTGAGATTACGGTACTTACAAAAAATGAATTTACGTACCGGATTTATCCCGATAGCAATGATAAATCTGTTTACTACGACATCGTTCACACGCCTACTACGCATACGGAGCCGAAATAGCTAATTGAAGATGTTTCGGTCCCGGACCAGATTGAGCAATGGCAGCCATTTCGGCTGCCATTTTTTGCTTTTAAGCAATGCATCCAGTTAATATATAATTTTATTTTATATTTTGTTTTCTATAATAAACTAGTTACAATTGTGCCTCAACAAAATCATCATGCAATATGGAAAACAGTCGGATTATTCGTGCCCTTTCCTGTGCGGTAGCAGGGCTTTTAATGATTTGCATGTTGGCGGCCTGCGGAGACAGCCGGGAAATAGTGATACGTGGTGATTTGCGGGGAGCAAACACGTTTCTGGAAGGCAAGACGATGTATTTTGGCAATTCCGAAACCCGCAATTTTGTGGATACTACCGTGGTTCGGGGTGGAAAATTCGAGTTCAAGGCCAAAACCGATAAAGATTTTGTTCCGTTTAGAGCGGCCATTGTTTTTGAAACGGGAAATTCCCAACGGCCGCACCATCTGGTCGGCTATAAAAGCCCCTATTTCCAAAAAACATTCGAGAGCAACTTCTATGCCGAACCGGGTGTAATGGACTTACAGCTCGATACAATCCAGACTTTCACCCCAAAAAATAAGGTTGTTACATTCAAAATTGACAAGGTCAACCGGCAAACCAGCGTGTTATTCCGGCATTATGCTTTCAAAGGCACTTCGAAGAATGCTGCTGATAACCAAGCTTATAATCAATCACTCGTTCAAAAGCATCCATATTCACTGGAATTGCTGCGGACTTTGAATTTCAGTAAATCATCGCTCGATAACCGCGAGGCTAAACATCTGCTATCTCTTTTTGGCACTGAACTGCATTCAAACCCGGATTACATTGCCTTAAATGCGTATCTCAATTACGAAAACAAAACCGGCACCGATTTTCCCACGGAAATTGCATTGCAAACGGCTGATGATAAATCGGTCAAAGAAATCCTGGTGGATTCTTCCAAACATAACCTTATTGTCTTCTGGGCAAGCTGGTGCGGGCCGTGTCGGATGGAAATTCCGCAAATCAAAAAGCTTTATGAAAATGAAGGCCAGAAGTTGAATGTCGTCAGCATTTCGGTTGATAAAGACCACAATGCCTGGAAAAAGGCAATGCAAAAGGAGCAAATGCCCTGGAAACAGTTCCTCCTGCCTCTGGGCGAGACTTACGCAATGCTGGACAAGAAATATAATCTGCAAGCAATCCCGGTTTGGGTGCTTCTGGACGGTAGCGGCAAAGTCGTCGATCAGCACGTCGGCTACGATCCCGGAAAGAATGCGGTGGATTTGAAAGTGGCTGCGCTTTTGAAATAAGGAAAATGGGAAGAATGGAGGAAAGGAGGAAGGAGAACTGGGACTTTCCCGTTCCATCCTCCCTTTCCTCCATTCTCCTTCCTCCCTTCCTTAAAACCTACAACAGGACCGTACCGCCACTTTCCGCCGAGCGTAATCCGGCTTCGAGCACTTGTATGATCTTCAAACCATCGGCGAAGTCGGGTTTGATTTCGGTATCATGTTCGATTGCATCGAGAAAATCGACCACGGCGTGCACGAATGCGTGCTCGTAGCCGATAATGTGCCCGGCTGGCCACCAATGACCGGCGTACGGGTGAATGGATTCTGTGGCGAGAATGGTGCGGAAACCGTGTTCGCCTTTCGCGTCGTCGTTGGAATAGTATTGCAGCTCGTTCATGCGTTCGAGGTCGAAAACGAGACTGCCTTTGCTGCCGTAAATCTCGAATGTAAGGCGGTTTTTGCGGCCTGTTGCGAATCGGGTCGCTTCAAATGAGCCTATGGCGCCGTTTTGGAACCTGACCATCATCAATGCCGCGTCTTCGACGGTTACTTCGCCCATTTCGTCGCCTTTGGATGCACCTGTGAGGCTTCCGGTGGCAGTTTCGTCGGCGATGGGGCGTTCTTTGATGAAATTGGCGGTCAGGGAAGAAACGGAAGTAATATCACCCACAAGGAAATGCGCCAGATCGACGGCGTGTGAGTTGAGGTCCCATTGCGGGCCGGCCTTGGCCGTTTCTTTTTTGAGCTGCCAGGTAAGCGGGAACGACGGGTCGACGATCCAATCCTGCTGGTAAGCGCAGCGCCAGTGGAAAATGCGGCCGATCTTGCCTTCTTCGATCATCTTTTTGGCGAGCGCCACAGCCGGTGTTCTGCGGTAATTGTGGTTGAGGTAATGCTTCACACCGTTTTCCTCGCATACTTTCAGCATTTCTGCGGCCTGCGCGCTGTCCATTGAAAGCGGTTTTTCACAGAAAATATGCTTACCCGCTTTTGCGGCTGCTAATGCTACTTCATAATGCAGGTTTTGGGGTAATGCGATGTCGATAATGTCGATATCCGGGCGGTTTATGAGTTTCTGACAGTCGGTTTCGGTCTCTTCCCAGCCCCAGTTCTCCGCAAATTCGGACAGGGATTCCTGGTGGCGGCCGCAAGCGACTTTCAGGACGGGGACGGAAGGTGTGTCGAAAAACAGCGGGGCTTTTTTCCAGGCGTTGCTATGCGCCCGGCCCATAAACTTGTAACCTACTATGCCGATATTGATCTGCTTTTTCATCGGGGTTGATGTGATTAAGGATTGTATGCTAAACAGGTTTGTCAAAATTATCAAATCTTGACGATTGGATTTAATTCGTAAATTCCAACACCTGATATTTACTCAAACTACACACTACACTTCATGAAGCAACTTGCTCAGAATCTCCGGACGGGAGAGACATTGCTGCTCAATGTCCCCGTTCCGCTCGTCCGAAAGGGCTTTGTGCTCATCAGAAGCCGCAAAAGCCTCGTCTCAGCTGGTACCGAACGAATGCTGATCGAATTCAGCAAAGCCAATTTTCTTCTCAAAGCCAGGCAACAGCCCGACCAACTCCGTCTCATTATCGACAAAGTCAGGTCTGATGGTTTATGGAAAACCACACGTTCAGTTCTCCGCAGGCTGGATCAGCTCCTGCCGTTGGGGTATTGCAACGTGGGAGATGTAGTAGCAATTGGAGAGGGTGTGGAAGGCCTTACGATCGGTGATCGGGTAGTCAGCAACGGGCCGCATGCCGAAGTGGTCTGTGTGCCGGTTAACCTCGTCGCCAAAGTGCCGGATAATGTGCCTGACCACGAGGCTGCATTCACTGTGTTGGGCGCGGTGGGCCTGCACGGCGTGCGATTGCTCGCGCCCGCATTGGGTGAGCGTGTGGCAGTAATAGGGTTGGGGCTAATAGGTTTGATGGTGGTCGATATGCTGCGCGCGCAGGGGTGCGAGGTTGTGGGTATCGAGCCCGACGAAGACCGGCGTCGGATCGCCGGGGAAAAGGCTGTAAAAACCATTGATCCCAGGAAGTGTACCGGCAAATCAATTTCGACGCAATTCGGGGAAATGGATGGAGTGATCATAACGGCTTCATCCAAGTCCGGAAATGTGATTTCAATGGCTTCCGCGGTCTCCCGGAAACAGGGGAAAATAGTGCTTATCGGTGATGTTCCGCTGCATCTGAACCGTTCGGATTTTTATCAGAAAGAATTGAGATTCCAGGTCTCGTGCGCGTATGGACCCGGGCGTTATGATCACGCGTACGAAGAGCAAGGCGTCGATTACCCATTGCCTTATGTCCGCTGGACGGTGAACCGCAATTTTCAGGAAGTCCTGCGGCTGTTGGGCAATGGGTCGCTGGATGTGAAGCCTTTGGTTTCCAATATCGTACCATTTGAAAGCTATTTGAACATTTATCAAAGAAACAGCCGAACGCTAGGCACACTGATCGACTACACGGGTAAATGCAATACCGGCGAAACGGTCGTCCCGAATCCGGCCAATGCATTCGTGAAGCAACAGGTAGTCGCGGCGGTTGTTGGCGCGGGAAATTTTGCTTGCATGACGCTCTTGCCCTGCCTTCGTGGTAAATGCGTCAAATATATCGCCAGTGCAGGCGGCTTAAAGGCGGCGGAACTGGCTGCAAAATATGGGATTCCATACATTGCTACCGATTACAGGAAAATTTTGGAGGACGATGAAGTCAATCTGATCATCATCGCCACACGGCACGACCAACACGTTACCATCGCGGCGGATGCGCTTCGCGCGGGTAAGCATGTTTTTGTGGAAAAGCCGCTCAGTATTGACATCAGGGGCATTGAAGAGGTTAAAACAGCGCTGCAAAATGCGCAGTCACCGGTTTCTCTCACAGTGGGTTTTAACCGGAGATATGCCCCGCATATGATAAAAATGAGGGAATTTTTGGAAGGTGGCCCAATGAATGTCGTGATCACAATCAATGCAGGCTATGTTTTCGGCAACGCCTGGATACACGATAGCGTACGGGGCGGTGGAAGGCTGGTGGGGGAGGCTTGCCATTTTATCGATCTGGTCTCATGGATCGCGCAGAGCCGCATTATTGAAGTTTGTACCAACGCGCTAACGGTCCGCGGGTGCCTGAGTTCTGAAAATGCCACCGTGCTGTTAAGGTTAGCGAATGGCTCCACCGGAACGGTACATTATTTTTCAAATGGTCATAGCAATTATCCAAAGGAGCGAATCGAAGTACATTCGCTTGGGCGGACTTTGATTTTGGATGACTACAAAATGCTCCGGGGCTATGGTTTCGAGGGATTTCGTGAAATGAAAACGAATGCAGGCAAGGGCCATCAGGAACAATTCGACAGGCTGTTTGAATGCATTTCATCAGGGAAAGTGCCGTTAATACCTCTTGAAGACATCTGGAATTCCAGTCGGGCGACATTGGCGGCGCGGGATAGCATGTGGACGGGCGCCTGGGTGAAGGTGTCATGA
>CAMLNK010000207.1 GCA_946481035.1 uncultured Dyadobacter sp.
AGGCGATTTTCACAGGAATATGCTCAAAGGGGGCATTTACCTTTATCCATCCACCAAAAAAGACCCGAAAGGCAAGTTGCGACTGCTTTATGAATGCTACCCGCTGGCATTTATTGCCGAAAAATCGGGCGGGAAGGCGAGCGATGGGTTTGGCAATATTCTGGATATTATACCGCAGTCGTTTCACCAGCGTTCACCGCTTTACATTGGCTCTGCCGGGCTTGTCGACGACGTTGTGAAGGGCTGATAACCGGCTACCGTTTTAGTTTTCGTAACTTTGCGGAATGCAGACTACGCAAAACTCATTCGAGCAGTTCAAGCTCAACCGTCAATTGCTCAATGCGATTGAAGAAGCAGGTTACACCGAACCGACACCCATTCAGGAGCAGGCGATACCCGTGGCGCTGGCCGGGCAAGACATTTTGGGCATCGCCCAAACAGGCACCGGCAAGACCGCGGCTTACACATTACCTTTATTAATGCGCATCAAATATGCCCAGGGACAGCATCCCCGGGCATTGATTTTGGCCCCCACGCGCGAGCTGGCCATGCAAATCTCCGAGGCCATTACGCAGCTCGGTAAGTATACCGACATCCGTACCGTGGTACTCTACGGCGGCGTTGGCCCGAAAACGCAGATCGAAGCATTGCGGAAGGGTGTCGACATTATCGTCGCCACGCCGGGGCGGTTCATGGATTTGTATTTCCAGGAAGAGATCGTCGTGAAGCATTTGACGGCGATGGTACTCGACGAGGCTGATAAAATGATGGATATGGGTTTTATGCCACAGATCCGCAAGCTGCTGGAAATTATTCCGCGCAAACGGCAGAATATGCTTTTTTCGGCGACATTCTCGGGCAAGGTCGAAAACCTTTCGTACGAATTCCTCGAATTTCCCACCCGCATTGAGGTTACGCCGCAGGCCACCGCCGCCGAAATGGTGACGCAGGCGCTTTACGAGGTGCCCAATTTCCGCACGAAAATCAACCTGCTTTCCTATTTACTCGAAGACAAGGAGAACTTTACACGCGTGCTCGTGTTCACGCGCAGCCGTGAGGTGGCCGGGCTGGTGCATCAGAATTTGCTGGGTAGAGTAGTGCCTGAGGCGGAATTGCGCGTAATTCATGCAAACAAGGGTCAGAATACCCGCATTAACGCCATGGAAGCGTTCCGGGAAGGGAATATCAGGGTAATGGTGGCGACGGACGTAGTGGCGCGCGGTATCGACATTACGGAAGTGAGCCACGTGGTCAATTTCGACGTGCCGCTGATCTATGAAGATTACGTGCACCGGATCGGTCGCACCGGCCGGGCCAATACGGTGGGCAATGCGATCACATTCATGACCATCGCCGACGAGTACCATATCCGCAAAATAGAAGCGATGATCCGCATGGAAATTCCAAGAGCGGAATTCCCGGACGACGTGTATATTGCCGAGACACCCTTCCAGGAACGGCAGGATATGTTGCGGGAGATCGATAACCAGCGACGGAAAGAAGATCCGACATTCAAAGGGGCATTTCACGAGAAGAAGCACAGCTATCCGCCGGCGAAGAAAGCTTCGGGGAATACCAGTAAGGGCCGCCGGGGCGCGACCGGAAGAAGTAAACGCAGGTAATGCAATACAATTCCAATAAAACCGTTTAACTTGGACAATAGAAACCTGTTCTTCTATTAAAGTCAATTATGAAAGAGTCTGTTGTAATTTGGCTTGCCCTTTTGATCCCTGTGATGAGCTTTGCTCAAAACACGCATCTGGCAAGCGCGGGTCCAAGCACAGATACCAACGTTGCCCCCAAAAAGCCACTCGATTTAAGAGAAAGGCGTATTATCCCGCTCTTCGGGGAGGTGAGTAAGACATCGGAGCAGATTGATGAAGAGATCAAATTCCTGAGTGAATGTGACAAATCTTTTTCCAGCCGCACGGAGGCCAGCAGCTTCTTCGCGACCCGTGCCTGGGAATATTTGCAGGAAGGCTCTCTCGACACGGCATGTTACCGCTTCAATCTCGCCCAACTGTTGAACGACAAGAATGTGGAAGCTTACTGGGGGCTCGGAGTCGTATCATACCAGCGCGAAAACTGGGTGGATGCCAAAAGAATGCTGAGTAAGGGCGTAAGCCTGCAAGGCGACAATGTGCCGTTGCTGGTGGATCTATCGACAGTTGAACTGAAACTGTACGCGATTACCAGCCGGAAAGAGGAGTTGGACGAGGCGTCTGAATTGCTGAAACACGCGGTTTCCATTGATTCTACTTACGCGCTGGGCCAATATAATCTGGCATTGCTGCACTACAATCTTAATGAGCTCGACAAGTCATGGGAGCATTTGCACAAAGGGAGGACGCTGGATTTCACCCAATTGAACCTCGACTTTGTAGAACTTCTAAAAGCCAAAATGCCCGATCCGCAAGGATTTTTCAAATAAGGTGGCACAGGTCCGAAACGAAAAAGTCTCCCAGGCGGGAGACTTTTTCGTTTTTGTATACTATTGGAAGAAAAAGCCGGTCGGGCCGATGCCTACTTTAATGGAGTCGACCACATTACCGTCGCCCCGATAGCGCACCGCATATCCTGATTGTGTCAGCGAAGGTGTTACAGCGGCGTAAAGCAGTCCTTGGGAAGGATCAACAGTCAAACCTGTAAAATAGCGGTTGATGAAAGGTTTGCTCACATCCACCTGAGAATCCGCGATACCGAACTTGTATGTTTTACCGGATGGATTGAAGTTGGCATCATAGGTAGTCAATACAAAATAGATCGTTTTCAGGTCGGGACTGATGGTGAACGAGCCGGGAACCTTGGCTGCGTCGGTGCCGATGGGCAGCGTAGCTTCCGTTACAAGCGATTCGGGATTCAAACGCAAGGCTTTGATGCCCGCATTGATCCACACTTTGCCATTTGCATCCACGGCGATCGGCGTCACAACACCATCCATTGGAATCGATTGATCAACCTGGTCAGTATTGGTGTTAATAACCGTCAAAATTTTTCCGTTGGTAAATGTAGTTGTTCCTACAAACAGCTTTCCACTATTGGCAACCAGGTTTTCGGGTCCTTTGGCAATGTCTATTTTCTTGGTTACTTTTTTCGTAGTCAAATCGATCACGGCTACGTAACCTGTGCTGTATTTGTAGTCGGCATTAGTGCCCCAGCACGAAACATATGCCTTTCTGCCAACGATCACCACTTCGCGGGGATTCTCGATATCCGGTGCGCCGATGGAGCCTTCATCTTTGAAAGTGTACCGTTCAACGAACTGTACTTTGTCCTGGCCTGCCGCCGAGTTATCGACGAGGATAATGCCTTGTTCTTCGGACGCGGTATAATCCTGCACCCCGCCTTTCAATGCTGCACCATTCGCGGCTGCGAAAATATCGGCGGCAGCGGCGTTGTTTTCCCGGGCGAAATAGGAAATAGCACCGTTATTCTGGAAGAAATTACCCTCATTCATTACAAAAACACCACTCACATAATCGCCCTTTGGAGCCGGGTCACTTTGGTTACAGGACCATATTGCGAGGGTTGACAAAGCTATTGCTAATGAACTGGCTAACTGTTTTTTCATTTTCATTGATTTATTGAGAATCATAACTAAACGTTAAACTTAATGCAAAACTTCTTCCCGGCATCGCATTATTTCTGACATTTAAATAAAACGTGTCGGTGATATTGCGGACCTGGCCCTGTAAAACGAACTTGAACTTGTGAAAGGCAAAGGTCGTCTCGGCCAGCAGGTTTACCAGGCCGTAACCATCCAGAAACTGCGAATTATCGAAGGTGGTATAGCGCTTGCTTGCCGCCTGGAACTGCCCTGTCACCCTCGTGGCTTTGAACTGGACAAATGCATTTGCGTTAGCCGTATGTTCGGGTACAAATACCAATTGCTTGCCCACAATATCCTGCGAATAATTATCATATGCTTTCTCCTGGCTGCTTTTGTTGAATGCGTAGCCCGCATCCAGCCCGGTACGCCAGAAGTTGTTTTGGCGCTGGTAATTTAGTTGTAGCTCAATTCCCCTTGCCAGTACTTGTTGGAGATTTTCGACGCGATAGCTTTTAGAAGGATTCCAGTAGGTCCAGTCTTTAATGCGGTTATGGTAAAAAGTAGCGGAAGCCCGCAGTGTGCCGCCGAAAGCCGCTTGAAACGTCTGTTCAAAGCCGAGTTCCTTGTTCCAACCTGTTTCAGGACGGATGCCTGGGTTGCCCAGGTCTTTCCAGTAACGTTCATTCAAAGTCGGGACGCGGTAGCTCCGGCCATAAGCCCCTTTCAGTACAAGATTATATTGCTCTTTTTGAATTAAACTATATTCCAAACCAATAGAAGGTGTGAAAGGCGGATTGTAGCCTGTCACAAGTCCCTGCCTAAGATTTACTGATGCGGTAATGCGAGATATTGGCTGCCAGCGGGTAAGCAGGAAAAAATCGGTACGGTTCTCGCTCACGGGCGACTGCGCGTATCCGGGTACCCGCGAGCGGTAATGCGTCCATTCCCCCCCGGTTTTAAGGTAAACCGGACTTACATTATCACCAATATTGAGCGTGAAGTCCTTTTCAACTCTTGAAGCGAACTTGTCAGTTACCGAATGGTCGGGACGGGAGAGATCGCCTTTGGCATAATCTATGATGTCGCGTACCCACGCCGTACGTAATGCGAGCGAGCGGACCTGATAGCGGACCATCGTGCGGTATGCGGTAGTGCGGGTCATTTCACGACCTTGCACATCGTCGGGGGTTAGCGTCAGCTTATTGTCGGTGAGCCAAACATGTGCCGAGAGTTCCCGGTCGTTTCGTGAACGTAGAAACAGGTCCTGTACAATGCCTTTTTGAAAAGTTTCAGTAGGCAGGAGTGTGTACGTGTTACGGGTTGGGTTTGGGTAATTGTTGTGCATCCTGCCGTCGTAAAAAGCCGTTTTGCCCGAAAATGCCCATTGACCGCTCAATGGCAATGTATAGCGGACGTTCGCCTGGGTCTGGCTGTTATCAAAACTTTCGCGTTGCCTGCCAACAGACACATGAAATGGTTTGGCCGATGCATTACTTCCCAGTAAAATGCTTCCACCCACGGCATCGGAGCCTACGACGCTGGCCGCAGAGCCATACTGAACCGAAAGCTGGTCGAAACCGGCCACTGGAATGGTAGAAAAGTCCGTTTGACCGAGGGTAGGTGCATTGATATTCAGGCCGTTCCATAAAACAGCCGTGTGATTTGCGGAAGTGCCTCTGAATGAAGCGGTACTCAGTTGCCCGGGACCGTAATTTCTGAATGCAATAGGTGTAAATGCGGCAAGTACATCGCTGATATTCTGGAACCGCACCTGGGCAAGGGAAGCGGAGTCGATACGCTGGATTTTGAGACCGCTCATGAATTTTTGAGGGACAAATCCCCTTACTACCACCGGTTCGAGGTCAATGGAGTCTTTTTGTGCATAAGCAGGTAAAGCCCACACGCAAACAGCCCATAGCATCAAAATAAATCTAAATCTCCCGTCGGTACACACTCTTATTCGCAATGATTGGCAGCGATCTTCTGTTTTTCCTCCGAAAACGGCCCGATCAAATGCTCTGGCAGGTCTCCTGGCTCGTCTTTCGCGCCCATCGCCTTCCCGTCGCTGAACAGTGGCATGAAGATCGGACGCAAATTGGCAGACTTACAGTTGCGGGGACAGCTCCCGGTTTGTGCGGGATTCCCTATTAAGCCTAATCGCTGACTAGAAGCAGCTTATGGCACCAAGCGGCTGCAAAGTTAGGCATTTCCGCCGACTTTCCGTTGTGCGCGGTAACCGTTATCTTTGCGGCAAATTCTGATTGCTCTTGGCTGCTTCTACCGAAAATTTCCCGAACGCATCTTCCCTGAAAGGCATTTACCTCATGCTGGGGGCCGCATTTTTCTTCTCGCTCACATCCGCAATCTCGAAATGGCTCGGCAGGGAATTTCACATTGTCCAGCTGGTTTTTTTCAGGAATATCGTTGGGGTAGTCTTTATTATCAGCAGCATTTGGAAGCGTCCGCTGAGGCAGGAGGGCGGGAGGCTCGGGCTGCTCATTTTCAGGGGAGTGGTGGGGACATTGTCACTCTATATGCTTTTTTACGCGATCCAGACGCTCGGACTCGGCCGTGCATCCACCTATCAATACACCTACCCGATTTTTCTCGCGCTCTTTTCCTGGCTGCTCATCGGCGAAACCCTCAATGGTAAAGAATGGATGGCGATATTCGTCGGTTTTACCGGTATTTTGTTCGTCTTTCGTCCCGATCTTTCGTCTTCCCTGCGGGATAATGCGTTGGGTTTGGGCAATGCATTGCTGACCGCCATTTCCTATTTGTCGATCCGCCAGCTCGGCGTCGTGTACGATACGCGCGCGATCATCCTTTCGTTTATGCTCAGCGGGATTGTGATGCCCATTTTGTCGATGCTGGTCGGTACCTATTATCCAATGGAGCATTTGGATTTTCTGATAGGGACTTTCAAATGGCCTGAGCATGCCTGGCACTGGCTGGGTTTTCTGACGCTGGGGCTTACCGCGCTGTTGGGGCAAAGGATGCTGACGCAGTCGTTCACTTACGATAAAGCCGGGCGTGTCGCTGCGGTGGGTTATTCCAATATCCTTTTTTCGGTACTGATTGGCTTTTTGATGGGAGAAGCTATTCCAACATTGTCCATGCTTACGGGCATGCTGCTGATCATCACCGGCGGTATTCTGGTGTCTTTGGCCAAAACTAAAAACGCTTAAAGCCGCTCGTTGAATGCCAGGCGATGTAAAACTCCCGTGCTTTGATCTCGTCAAAAATGCGTAAAATTGGGATGACTTTGCTGGCTTCCATATTGATGGCGTTGTTAGGCAATGATTTGTGACTGAGATTTGTTTACCAGAAGAAATCTAAAAAATTACCATGAAACGATTCCTTTCATCGCTGATAATATTTCCGGTTATGCTGGTGTTCCTCGCCGGTTTCAA
>CAMLNK010000208.1 GCA_946481035.1 uncultured Dyadobacter sp.
GACTACCGCGATGCAGCGGAAAAGCAAACTATACGCGCAGCACTTTCCGCATTGACGGAGGTGTATGGTTTTTCATTTAAAATAGAAGAGGAAAAAGGCGCTGCCGGTAATTACGACTGGGTTTTTACCGATCGGTATTACGCTAATCCGCAGCCGGGGACCACCTACGTTGTGTCAGGTAATGCGCCGCAATGGAATATTCCCACACAGGTCATTCAGCTACGCGATACGTTGCGGATGGCGGATTCGGAGCTGATCGAAAGCGGCAGGCTGCCGGAATGGCTGGGCGATTTATTAGTAAAACAGCTGGGCCCGGGAACCGCTAAGCCGCCTTTGAGCAAAAGCCAGTTGAATGCATTGTTTGAAAAAGTATCGGCCTCGCATGCGCACGAAGAGGCTACTTTGCGGCCGTGGTTGCTGCTTGTTTTAACACTATTACTCATCGCGGAACGCTGGTTGGCGCTACGCAAAACGGTGGGAAGCAATGGCTGATTTACAGAAAATAATCAGGTCGCTGAATACGCAGATCCAGTGGGTGTCCATTGCTAAGTTCCTTATGCTCAGTATTGCTTTTTATTTGCTGGCGACCACGCTACCCGGTGAGCATCCGTGGTTGGAATCGATGATCAGCTCGGTAGGCGGGCTCATAGGTATATTTCACACCAAAGCATTTACCGACCGCAAGCAAAATGCGATCACACTGCTCCACAGCCATAATCCCGGTCTGGAATACAGCCTCGACTTGCTCGATAAGCCGGATTTAAATCTGGTCGAGCAAATGCAGCTTGAACGCATCGCGGCAAGAAGTGCATCCGTTCCGCATCGGGAAGTGTATCGGGGCATATGGATTTATTTTGCGATTGTACTGTTTGCGACGGGCATCAATTATGGGGTGTACCGTTTGGGAATGAACGAAGAGGCGCCCGAAAAAGCAGCGGCGCAGCAATCCGTTAAATCTCCGGATATACCGCCCAAAGCACCGCAATACCGTACTGCGCGGGTAAAAGTAACGCCGCCTACCTACACCGGCCTGCATGTGAAAACGTCTTCGGATTTGAATATCAGCTCGTTGGTAGGATCAATTGTGGAATGGTCGGTGGAGTTTGATAACCCGGGCGGCCTCAGTGTCCGCATTGCCAACAGCCGCGGCGAGGAGCTGGGTTTGAAGGAATCCAATGGCGCATTTGTGCTTCGTGACCGCATAACCGGCTCGGGTTTGTATGCTATTAAAGGCTATTGGAAGGATTCACTGGTTTACCAATCCGATTTCTACAAACTCGAAGCATTACCCGATCTGGCGCCGCGTATCGAGCCTGTTTCGAAGGAACTTTACCGCTACCATTTCCTGAAAGACTCGAAAAATATCAGCGTTTCTGCCAGAATATCGGATGATTTCCGGGTTAAGCAGGCCTTTATCGTGGCTACCGTGGCGCGGGGTTCAGGCGAAAATGTCAAATTCCGTGAAGTACGTATGCCGCTCAGTCCGGCCGATTTCAAGGAGGCCAGTATTCGCAAAACTATCGACCTGAATGCATTGAATTTCACACCGGGCGACGAGCTTTACTATTACTGGGCGGCGGTTGATAACAGGCAGCCGGAAGCGAATTTTGCTAAATCCGATACGTATTTCATTGTGTATAAGGATACTGCTAAAATCGACGACGCAGAGCTGGCAACCATGGCGGTGAATGTGATGCCGGAATATTTCCGCAGCCAGCGACAGATCATTATTGATACCGAAAAGCTCATTGCCAGGCGGAAACGGCTCAATACCAAAGATTTCAATGCGACATCGAACGAGATCGGTTTTGACCAGAAAGTGCTCCGGCTGCGGTATGGGCAATACCTGGGCGAGGAATTTGAAACCAGTATTGGCGGCGATAACCCTGCGGCGGATAACGGCAATATCATCGACGCATTCACGCATCATTCCGACGGCCACGGCGAAGGTGCCGCCGAATCGCGGACCGGTGAGCCCCGCGCTGGTGAGCCCGTACACGCGGAGGAGCCCGCGCATGCACACACGCAGGAGCCCGCGGGAGAGAAGGACCCGCTCGCTGCATTGATGGAGCAATACACGCATGCGCACGACGATGCCGAAACGAATACTTTTTATGAACAATCGACGCGCAGCCTTTTGAAAATGGCTTTGGAGCAAATGTGGCAGTCGGAGCTGCATTTGCGCCTCTATGAGCCCGAAAAGGCGCTGCCGTTTGAAAATAAGGCTTTGGAATACCTCAAAACGGCCCAGCAAAAAGCGCGGACCTACGTGAAGAAAAGCGGCTATGACCCGCCGCCGATTAAGGAAAAAGAGAAGCGGCTAACCGGCGAGCTCAAAGACCTGACGGCAAAATGGGAGTTTGAAAAAGATTATAACCAAAAGCAAACCGCCGCGCTGGCCGCTGCATTGCTGGGTTACCTGGAAAAAGGTCAACTACCCCAAGGCCAACAGGCAAGACTGGCAGCATTGAGCTCGGAAATGGCCCAGCGGCTCTCCGAAAGCGGGCCGTTCAATGGCGGCTTGCAGAACTGGGGCATGTTGGCGGCATTACAAAAACTCGCAAGCGGCAGGGCTTTGAAAGATGCTGAATTGGCTGGTTTAAAGCGGGATTTGTACAAACGGACGGATGCCGCATTGCAAAGCCGCTCGTCGTGGTTGGGAGAGAAAAAGTTGGAAGCCGCATTCCGGAAAGCGTTGCGGTAGTCCCTTTAAGATTTTAGCAAGAATTAACACCGAATGATCCATACCGATTTCAACTGGACAGAACCCTTGAATATCCTGCTGCTCGTGGCGGCGTTGGCGCCGCTGGTGCTGCAATGCGTGCTGCTCTTTACGCGGCACCGGAATGTCGGCAGGTTTGGTATTCGATTGATTTTGAATGTGTTGTTGTGGGTGAGCTTGGCGGTGTGGCTATTGGATCCGTATTTTAAAACCAATGCAGGCTCGAAAGTAGGACTGCTGATTGCGGAAAACGTGCCTTTTGAAGTTGCCGGGCACATTCGGGATAGTCTGGCGGGGGCTGAGCTGATTGGGGGGGACGAGATCGCCGACCGCCCGATGGATACGCTGGTGATTGCCGGGCAGGATTTTGACGAACAGACCTTTGCTTCGATCCGGCAGTTGCGACACGCGCCCATCTTGCAGTGGAAGCCCTGGTTTGCCCCGAACGAGCTCAGCGACCTGCATTGGAAGGGGATATTGCGTAAAGGTGAGATGCAGCGGATCGAAGGTAGCATTCGGTTATCCCAAAAAGGGACAATGCTGGTACGCTACGCAGGCCGCACGCTCGACAGCGCCGCACTAAATGCCGGTGAAAGCAATTTCAGACTTACATTTCCCGCATTCAGCGAAGGCCGGACAACCGTTACTCTGGACCTCGGCGGGCAAACAATCGACACGGTCCGCTTTTTCACACAGCCCGAAGAGAAGCTGACCATCCGTTTCCTACTCGATAACCCCGATTTCGAAACGCGCAACCTGGCTACCTGGCTTGGAAAGCAAGGCCATGCTGTTTTGTACGATGCCGCGCTATCGAAAGATATCCGCAGTAAGTTGAATATCAACCGCGCTGCCGAGCCGGACGTGATCGTAACCAGTGCTTCGAATGCAGCCCACGGGGCTGTAAAGAAGGCCGTGAATACAGGTAAAAGCGTACTTTTTTTGCAGCTCACCGACCCGGCAGCGGAACTCCGGACGATCGACAATGCATTAAATACGCGTTTTCATGCGGTGAAAATTTCCAATGACGAATCGGTTTCCGTAGCAGCTTCGCTAACCGCGCTGCCTTTCCGTTTCGAGCCGCGCGCTTTTCAAATGCAAGTTGTGCATTATCCCGTGGCAACCGAAAAAACGACCGGGAAAATCGCTGTAAGCCTGCTGAATGAGACATTCCCGATGCAGCTGTCGGGTGATAGCATTGCATATGGTAGAGTTTGGAATGAAATCCTCGCATACGCGCGTCCCGCGCAGGCGCCCGTGCTCGAATGCGACGCCCCGGTTTTTCAAAGCGTGCCTGTAACAATGCATTTGAACAATTTACAGCCAATGCCCCGGTTTTTAACATTGGGGCGGGATACCATTTCAACAATGACCTCTGCATTGAATGACCGCTCGGCCACCGCCAGTTTTCTGCCAGTGGAAAATGGCTGGCGGTCTCTTCACGATTCGCTGGATACCGAGCTTTATGTGCAGGACTACTCGCCGTTGCGGTATGCAGCGCGCATGCAGCATTTTATTCAATCCACACAAAAATTAACCCCGACAACCGGCCCGAAAGACAATGCGGGCCCGACAAGAAGGCTGCCCGGCTGGGTGTGGTTTACCTGGCTGATGATCGTACTCACGGCGCTCTGGATCGAGCCGAAGCTGTGAAGGTCAGCGCTTTGTGAGGTCTTCCATCGTAATTTGCCCGCGATATTGCTGCATCACTCCGACCGCAAGCTGCGGATAGGGTTCATCGTGGCGGCTTTGATGGCCTGGAAGCTTACCGTGAGCAGGGTGATCAGCAGCGTACCGATGCCGGTCAATGCGAATATCCACCAGGAAATGGTCGTGTGGTAATCGTATTTCTGCAACCAGCCGTTCAGAAAGTAGTAGGCGCCGGGCGTGGCGATGAGGAATGCAATGCAAACGAGCATGACAAAATCGCGTGACAGCAAGCCCCAAACGCTCATGACCGTCGCGCCAAGCACTTTTCGGACACCGATTTCCTTCGTCCGCTGCTCGGCAATGAAGGATGCCACGCCGAAGAGGCCCAGGCAACTGATGAGTACCGCAAGTACCGAAAAGAAGGTTGTGAGTTTGCCGATACGTACTTCGTCGACGAATTTGCGCGCGTATACCTCGTCTACAAACTGGTATTCAAACGGTGACCCCGGATCATATTTTTCAAAAACGGTTTTGATTTTTTCAATCGATGCGGATGAGCCGGCGGCCGGGTTTAGTCGGATGTTGATCACATTGCCCTGACCGGGCGAAAGACAGAAAAATTGAGGCCTGGAAGGCGCATAGGGCGAGTTTACCACGATGTCCTTGATCACGCCAACGATCTTGTAAGGCTTTTTGAACCACGTCATCGGTTCGTCGACCGGGTGTTTCAAGCCCATGAATTTCACCGCTGTTTCGTTCACGACCAATGCCACCGAGTCCGTCGCAAACTCGCGCGAGAAATCGCGGCCTTGTACGAATTGCCAGCCGACCGTTTTCCCATAATCATATGAAACCTCATCGAACGAGAAATCGACGGACTGCTCCGGATCTTTGCCTTTCCATTCAAAACCGCTCGTGGACGACCACGTTTCGGTAGTAGGGCCGTCCGACTCGGCCATTTCTGTAATGGCTCGATTGCTTTTCAAATCATTGCGGATGGCTTCAAAATGCTTGTGGGCGGCGTCTGTTGAGGTGAAAATAGAAATGAGCCCGTCGCGGCTGTAACCTACCGGACGGTTCTTGGCGAACTGTATTTGCTTGAATACCACTGCTGTTCCGATGATAAGGATGATCGACACCGCGAACTGGACCACTACCAGTACTTTTCTGGGTACCGCAGCGAAGCGGCCCGCCCGGAAAGTGCCTTTTAATACCTTCACAGGCTGAAAAGACGATAAATACAATGCAGGGTAACTACCCGCGATAATGGCTGTGACGATACTGAAACCAATGCCGGCTGCCCAGAATTCAGGCCGGGACCAGGGCATGGCGATCTTCTTGTCGGCTACTTCGTTGAAAAACGGCAAGCATAGTACCACCAGCACGATCGAAAGCACAAATGCGAAGCCTACTACCAGAAATGATTCTGAGAAAAACTGCGTGATAAGCTGGTTGCGTACCGATCCGACTGCTTTGCGGATACCTACTTCCTTTGCCCGCTTTTCGGAACGTGCGGTACTGAGGTTCATGAAGTTAATGCAAGCCAGCAGCAATACGAACACGCCGATGGTACCGAAAAGCCATACGAATTCGATGCGACCACCCACGCGATGCCCTTGCTTGAACTCCGAATAGAGGTGCCAGTCGGCCATCGGATTCAGGAACACGTCGGGTTTGTATTTCAATTGCTCCTTATTGATATTTCTTTTCTTGATATCCCTGATGCGCGCCGAGGCCTGGTCGATGTCCGCATTGTCGATCAGCTGCACGAAAGTATGATAGGCATTGGGCCGCCACGGGTCTTCCATGGTTTTGAGCCAGGGGTTGGCGATGATCATCAGTTGCCATGGCATCAGGAACGACACTTCGCGGAATGTGGTGTTGTTAGGAAAATCTTCATACACGCCCGTTACTTTCACATTCAGGTTGTTATCGATCTTCATCGTTTTGTCGGTGGGGTCGGTATCGCCAAAATAGGCCTTTGCCACCGATTCGGAGAGCATGATCGAGTAGGGATCTTTCAATCCGGCGCGGGTACCGTGGATCATGCGCAGGCTGAGCATTTCGGGTGCGTCGGGCTCGATGTAGGTCCCGTTTTTATTGAATTTCCGGTCGCCGGTGGCCAGGATATGCTTGCTGTTCCAGGAAGCCATGATCACATATTTGAAATCCGCTCCGTAGTTCCGCCAGATCTCGTCGCCGATGGGAAACGGCAGGGACGTTTGCGTGCCGATCTCTCCGTTGAATGTCTGATGCTGCCACACCTGAGCAATGCGGTCGTGGTTTTCGAAATGCCTGTCGAACGATAGCTCGTCGTAGATCCAGAGGCCGATTAACATTGCCACTACCATTCCCATGGCCAAACCGGTAATGTTAATGAAGCTGTAAGCCTTGTTTTTGCTTAGCGTGCGGAGCGAAATTTTTAGATAGTTTTTAATCATGGCAGGACTGAAAATATAGGTGGGTGAATAGGTGCGGGGTTTGCGTTTCATAAAGTACGGGCGCACGTAGCGCGCGGATGCGAGCAGGTATCGCAGGCGTGCCACGCGGGTGCTGCCTTGCTGCACCTGGCAGGAGTACACTTCATGCAGG
>CAMLNK010000209.1 GCA_946481035.1 uncultured Dyadobacter sp.
GTCGGAGGCTTATGAGCTGGTAAAAGGCGACAAAGGCGGCCGCGGGCCGGTGAAGGACAAGCTGATCGAGCTTTCGAACGGCGACTGGCTGGCAGGCGCTTCCAACGAGCTGAACCGCTGGGAGGTTTTTGTGGATCGCAGCACAGATAAGGGCAAAACCTGGACGGCCAGCCCGTATTTCAAGATTGATACGATGGAAATTAAAGGAAAAGGTGCTATCCAGCCTACATTATGGGAATCTAAGCCGGGCGAAGTGCATATGCTCGTACGTACGACCGGCGGCGTGATCGGGCGCAGCGATTCGAAGGACAATGGCAAAACCTGGTCGACCATTAAAAAAACCTCATTGCCGAACCCTAACAGCGGCATTGATTTAACGAAATTATCAGACGGCACCCTGGTACTCGCCTACAACCCCGACGACCACAACTGGGGCTCCCGTTCGCCGCTTTCGTTGATTCTTTCCTACGACGACGGCCAGAACTGGACCGACAAGATCGATATCGCGACCGGCAAAAAAGAAGACGAATATTCCTATCCCGCTGTAATCAGCTGGGGTGATTCTGTGGCGGTTACTTACACTTATAACCGCCGTAAAATCGCATTCTGGACCGGCAGCAAGAAGGATATCGTCGATCTGGCGGCCCAAAAGAAATAGCTTTTAATAGCCCCGCAGCTCGATATCGTAAGACTCCATCATTTCAACACGCTTACCCATTTTTTTCTGGATAATCTTGAAATGGTGGACGTCTTCGGGGCAAATCAGGGAGATTGCCTCACCGGGGTTCTCGGCGCGGCCCGTACGGCCAATGCGGTGGACGTAGTCCTTCGGCGAGCGCGGTAATTCAAAATTGATCACATAAGGCAAAAACTGAATATCGATCCCGCGAGAGGCCAGGTCTGTCGCTACCAGCACATTCAGTTTTCCCGATTTAAACTTATTCAAAGCCTCGGTGCGTGCACCCTGGCTTTTTTTGCTATGCATCGCCATGGCGTCGACGCCGTTCTTTTTCAGCTTTTCGACCAGATTATCCGCCGTCCGGGTGGCCGAAACGAACACCAGCACCTGTTTCATTTGCTGTGATTTAATCAAATACCTTAGTAGCGGGCCTTTCCGGTCGGGATCGACGAAATAGCCTGTTTGTTTGATCAGGTCCAGGTTCTGTTCTTCCTCTTCGATCTCGATCCTGATCGGATTTTTCAGCTGGTTTTTATTAATCTTATCCACTTCATCACCCAAAGTGGCCGAGAAGAGAATGCTCTGGCGGTTTTTGGGGAGGAGGAAGAAAATGTCCCGCATTTCGTCGGCGAAGCCCATATTCAGCATTTTATCAGCCTCGTCGAGCACCAGAATGCGCGTTTCCGACAGGCTGAGTGCCTTGTAGGAGAGCAGTTCGAGCAGGCGGCCCGGCGTCGCAACCAGTATTTCTACATTTTGCAATGCAATCATCTGTGGATTAATGGACACACCGCCAAACACGGCCAGCGTTTTCACCTTCCGCGGAAGCCTTTCACCGAAAGCCTGGAAAACAGTGCCGATCTGCACCGCCAGCTCACGCGTAGGTACGAGTACCAATGCGGTAATGTGCCGGTTTTTCGAGGGAGGCATTTTTTGAAATGATTCCAGGATCGGCAGCACGAAACTTGCGGTTTTTCCGGAGCCTGTTTTGGCGATGCCGAGCACATCATTCCCTTTCAAAATGGCTGGAATTGCGGCCTGCTGAATCGGATACGGTTGAGTATAATTCTGTTCAGCAATGGTTTTTAGTAATGGTTCGGACAATCCAAGCGATTGGAAGGAAGTTGCGTTCTCCGGCATGCGGTCATTTGTTTTGTGATGGGTGCAAAGATAACGCTCCCTGCGCAAATGCTACTGTCCGGCCGCCCGCCGGTTCGCCGGTTCGCCGGAACGCCGGTCTGCCGGTCCGCCAGAAATTTTCGATCACCAGCATTTATACCACCATGTCGTACAACCGCAGGGAATTTCTTCAAAAATTAGGGTTTGGAGCCCTACAATTAGGTGTAATCAGCGCTATTCCGGCGTCGGCCTGGGCGTCGTCGCTCAGCTACGGACAGTTGCCGCGCAGCTCACCGGAGTCGCAGGGAATGTCGGCCAAAGGCATCCTGGACTTTGCCAATGCCGTCGAAACCGATCGCCTGAACCTGCATAGTCTGATGGTCCTGCGTCAGGGAAAAGTAGTCGCAGAAGGTTGGTGGGCGCCCTATGCGCCGGATTTGAAACATACATTATATTCTCTGAGTAAAAGCTTCACATCCAGTGCGATTGGCTTTGCCGTTGCCGAGGGTAAGCTGAAAGTGGATGACAAAGTCGTTTCCTTTTTTCCGGAGGACAAGCCGGCAACCGTAAGTACCAACCTCGCGGCCATGCGCGTACGAGACTTGCTCAGTATGTCTACCGGCCACGATAAGGACACAACCGGCAAACTGCGCGAGTCGGGTAGTGATAACTGGGTAAAATCGTTTCTGGCCCAGCCCGTCGAGCACGAGCCGGGGACCTTTTTCGTATACAACAGCGGTGCTACCTACATGCTTTCGGCCATTATTCAGAAACTGACAGGCCAGACATTGCTTGAATACCTCAAACCGCGCCTTTTCCAGCCCCTGGTGATCGAGGATGTGGATTGGGAAGTAGACCCGAAAGGCATTAATACCGGTGGTTGGGGATTACGCGTGAAAACGGAGGATATCGCCAAATTCGGGCAGTTGTATTTGCAAAAAGGAGAGTACAACGGCAAACGCATTCTACCTGCCGCGTGGGTAGAGGAGGCGACGCGCTCGCATATCATGTCCAAGGGCAGTAACCGCAAGCCCGAGGACGACGACTGGCAGCAGGGTTATGGCTATCAGTTCTGGCGTTGCCGGAATGGCGCTTACCGCGGCGACGGCGCTTTCGGGCAATATTGCATTGTTATGCCGAAGGAAGATATGGTGGTGGCTATTACCAGCGAAACCGGCGATATGCAGGCCATTCTGAATCACGTTTGGAACCATATCCTGCCCACGGTGAAGGCGACGGGCGTTCCTGCCGACAAAGGAGTTCAATCTGAAATGCAGAAGAAACTGGGTTCCCTCGCATTGCCGCTTACGCCCGGAAAGCCGGCATCCGACCTTGCCGCCAAAATGAATGGCAGGTCCTTTAAACTGGCCGATAATGAATTGAAAATTAATAAAGTATCCTTCGAATTCGATAAAGGCTGGTGCCTCTTCCGCGTGACCGACGACAAGGGCGAGCACCTTGTGGTAAATGGGCTGGGTAACTGGAAAATCGGTCTTACCGACTTGTCGACCATGCCGTTAAAACTGGTATTAACGCCCGTACCCGGTGAAAAGAAAACCAAAATCGCCGCCAACGGTGCCTGGATCGACGATACCACCTTCGAGATGACCTGGCGCTTCATCGAAACCGCACATTACGAAACCGTGCGGTGCAAGTTTGAAGGCGATAACCTGCAAGTCGAGTTCAAAAGAAGCCTTGCGATCATTGGAAATACCAAAGACCCGCGGCCTGTTTTGAGTGGTAAGGCGATTGCGTAGAGTGTGCTGATTGTCAGTTCAGTTTTTTATATTTGTGTTAACCAATTTAAATACATCACACTATGAAGGTAACGATCGATTGGAGTAAACTGAAACTGGCAATGGCTGGTAAAAGCAAGGCGGACAAAGCCAAGAGAGAAAAGCAGGATACTACGGAATACCTGCTGAGTAGCAAGGAAAACAGGGAAAGATTGCTCAGAGCGATCGCAGATCTGGAAAATGGTGGGAAAAATTTCCATGAAAGGGCGCTTATTGAAGAATAAGGCTAATCTTTCACGATGAAGGATGGGAAGACTACCTTCATTGGCAGCAGACAGACAAGAAAATCCTGAAAAGGATTAACGAATTGATAAAGGATTGCAAAAGATCTCCTTTTGATGGAATCGGAAAACCCGAGCCGTTGAAGGGAGATCTTTCCGGTTGTTGGTCTCGCAGGATAGACGAGGAGCACCGCTTGATATATTCGGTCACACCCGATGCGATCAAGATATTGAAATGCAGATTTCATTATAAAAAGTGAATTTGACTAAACCTTCAAAGTCAAAAACTTTTCCTATCATTAACATTCAAATCTTTAACAAAAACCACAAAACATGAAAAAGAACATTTTCCTGGCCTTATTGATGATGGTGATCGCATTCGGGGCGAATGCGCAGAAATTCAGGGGGCTGGATAAGAGCCCGCGGGATATCGCATACTTCCCGGATCATTTTGCGCATGATCGCAAAGAAGGCGAGAAGGCGTTGGTGAAGGTGTCGTACAGCCGCCCGTTTTTGAATGGCCGTGAAATCTTTGGAAAAAAAGAGCCGTATGGCAAAGTGTGGCGCCTCGGTGCGGACGAGTCGACTGAAATCAAATTTTATGAAGACGCTACTTTTGGAGGCAAAAAGGTAAAAGCGGGTACTTACTCACTGTTCGCAATTCCTAATGAGAAGGAGTGGACGATCATTTTGAGCAGCGACGTGGATTATTGGGGCGCTTACAAATACAAGGAGGCTAATGATGTGCTGCGTGTCGTAGCCCAGGTGAAAAAAGCGGAGGCCCCGATCGAGAACTTTTCAATCGTATTTGAAAAGGTTTCGGACAAAGCTGCGAAGATGTTCATGGGCTGGGAAAATACGGTGGTAGAGGTGCCTGTGTCGTTCTGAACCGGTAAATGGCACGGTTCTTTCTCCGCATCGATATCTCAACCAATAGATTTAGCATATGGCGGATATCAATGATCAGATCGAACAGTTTTTTGACGAGTATGAAAAGCGGTTTGCCGAGGGGCTTGCCGGGAATGCGGTAGCGGAGGAAACGGCGGCGGCTTTTGCTGATTTCTTCGTCGAAGCGAGTCCGAATGGCATCATCGGTGGAAAAAATGATCAGGAATTTCAGGAACGTGTACCGGAAGGCTACAACTTCTACCGCTCCATTGGCATTACTAAAATGGAGATCCGGCAGCTGGACATTACGGAACTGAACGAGCTGCATTATATGGTGGAAGTGTACTGGGAATCGTTTTATGAAAAGGACGGCCAGCCGGGTTCCATCGAATTCAGCGTGATTTATCTGTTGCAACATCTGAACGGTACGTTAAAGGTGTTCGCTTACATTACCGGTGACGAGCAGGCCGTTTTGAAAGAAAGAGGCCTGGTGTAGGCGCCGGAATTGGCATTATTATTGTAAAAGCTGGTTGGGAACGGACTGTTCCTGACCAGCTTTTTTGCATTAACATTCATCAACATGAAAAAGCATCGATTGATCTGCTTGCTGGCTCTGGCGTTTGCCTGGGGTTGCAACAGTAAAAAGGAGAAGGAGGAGGCGGCGCAAACCGGCCCCGATTCGGTGGTTACAGTTACTGACAGCCTCACATTACCCGCGCCATTCGCGACGGAATCTGTTGAAAACCGGCCCAGTGAAGACGGCTGGCCCGACGGCAAAATGCCCATTGCGCCGGAGGGATTTGTAGTTGCCAAATTTGCCGATAAGTTCGATAGTCCCCGCTGGACTTACATCGCGCCCAACGGCGATATTTTCGTGGCGGAATCGGGGACGAAGAAAAGTGCCGACAGGATCACGCTGCTGCGCGATGTGAATAAGGACGGCACGCCCGAAATGCGGGAAATATTTATCAAAAAACTCAACCGGCCGCTCGGTATGCTGGTGCTGAATGGCTATTTCTATGTGGCTAATACCGACGGTCTTTATAGGTATCCGTACAAAGACGGCGAAACGAAAATCACTTCAAAAGGCGAAAAAATCGTGGACTTGCCCGCGGGTGGCTACAACAATCACTGGACGAGAAATCTGCTGGCAAATGCGGATGGGACCAAAATTTACATTTCGGTTGGATCGGCAAGCAATGTGGCCGACCACGGCATCGATGAGGAAAAGCGGAGGGCGAATATCCTTGAAATAAATCCGGATGGCTCGGGCGAGCGCGTATATGCGAGCGGGCTGCGCAACCCGGTGGGCATGGACTGGGCGCCGGGCACGAATGCATTGTGGACCGCCGTGAATGAGCGGGATAAGCTGGGCGACGACCTGGTGCCCGATTACATTACGAGTGTGCAGGAAGGTGGTTTTTACGGCTGGCCGTATGCCTATTTCGGGCAAAACGAAGACCCGCGTCGGAAAGGGGAGCGTCCCGACCTGGTGGCCAAAACGATTGTACCCGATGTGCCGGTAGGGTCGCACACGGCGGCGTTGGGATTGGCTTTTTATAAGAGTGATAAATTCCCCGCGAAGTACCATAATGGTGCATTTGTAGGCCAGCATGGCTCCTGGAACCGCTCTACGCTCTCGGGATACAAGGTGGTTTTTGTCCCATTCAAAAACGGCAAACCGGCAGGTAAGCCGGAGGATTTCCTCACAGGGTTTGTGGAAAGCGAAAAGAAGGTCTATGGCCGGCCCGTAGGTGTAACTGTCATGAAGGATGGGTCGTTACTGGTGAACGATGACTCCGGAAATGTTATCTGGCGGGTGAGTGCGAAGTGAGAAATTATTGGCTATGGGAAATAAAATAGCGGCCTGGTGAGTAGCCAGGCCGTTTTTTGTGAATAGCTCAAAAAGTTTTTACGATTTTCCTTGGAAAAATATACCGATCAGTATATTTTTGTCATGTGAATTCTGCTTCACAAAGCATCGCCGGGTAAAAGCCGGTTTTAATTTTCTCAAATAAAATACCGATTGGTATATTTTAAACTCGAAAACAATGAAAACTACTGGAAATACAATCCTGATCACCGGCGGAAGTGCTGGTATTGGCCTCGAATTCGCGAAAGCATTCTCTGCGAAAGGCAACCATGTGATTATCACCGGCCGTAATGCAGATCGTTTGCAAAAGGCCGCGGCGCAGTTGACCAATGTGACAGCCATCTCATTTGACGTGGCCGACAAACAATCTAC
>CAMLNK010000210.1 GCA_946481035.1 uncultured Dyadobacter sp.
TTGCGCGATATTGGAAAAGAAAGAATAGGTAGGCAGAAAAATGTTATTCGCCAGCCCCGCGCGGATGGCCGTACGGTAGTTTTCCAGGTTAGCCAATTGAAACCGCTGCCTGAAATAATCACGGCGGTTGAATGCGATCACGACTTTGAAGTTGTTCAGGCTTTCCTGTATTTCGGCACTCAGCGCACCGGTACTTTTCAGGTTTTTGGCATTGGTAGCCTTCACCCACGGCGAAAGCACAATCGTAAAAATCAGGATCAGTACACCTGGCGCCAGTGTAGCCGAACCCAGTTTTACATTAATCACCATTAAAAAAATCCCCGCACCGAGCATTGTAAAAATACTTCCCACAAACTGCATCAGCGACTGCGAGAAGAACTGGTTCAGCTTATCGGTATCATTGTTAACGCGTGAAATAAGGTCTCCGGCCTTGTTTTGGTTAAAAAATGCCACGGGAAGCTGCTGCAATTTGTTGAAAATGGCGTTCCTAAGCGTAAAAAGCAGCCGCTGCCCCACTCCGCCCATCAGTTTGGTCTGGGTATAAGCGGTTGCCAGGCCGAGCAGATACATCACCAGTAATATTCCTCCGAAAACCAGCAGCCCATGAAACTGCTTCGTCACCACATACTTGTCTATGGCATCGCCGATCAGGTACGGGCCGAACAGGTTCACCGCCGTATTCAATGTGATAGCGCCCAGGGCCAGCGCCAGGTTGCCGCGTTCGTGCGCAATCAGTTTCAGCAACTTCCTGAGCGCCTTCAACGTGGAGGTTTTCTGCTGTACCTCCGAAATTTTGTTAAGATCGTAGTTCATAGTTGCTGGTGCTTTGTTGCGAATTGAAAATCTGCACATACTCGGGGCTTGTAAGCATCAGCTCGTCGTGCGTGCCGCAGCCGATCAGCTCGCCCTCCATCAGCACCACGATCTGATCATAATGCTCGACGGCCGCGATTTTCTGCGTTACGGAAATCAATGTGATGCCCGGGTAATTCCGCTCCACATTCGCCAGGATCTTCTTTTCGGTCGTATTGTCCACGCGCGCCGTGAAATCGTCGAGCAGGAGCACTTTGGGGTTCATGGCCAGCGCCCGTGCAAGCATAATGCGCTGTTTCTGTCCGCCGGAAAGGCTCGCGCCGCGCTCGGAAACAATGGTATCGAGGCCATCCGGCAGGGTTTCGATGAAAGCCGAAAGCTCGGCGGTATCAATGGCTTTTTGCAGGGATTCGTCCGTTACCGTCGTGCTGAATGCGATATTCTCGCGGATACTCATATTAAAAATGATACTGTCCTGAAAAACAAAGCCTACCTGGCGGTGGAACGACTCGCTGTCGTAATAATCGATCGGATGCCCGTCGAAGGTAATACTGCCCTCCTGCGGCCGGATAAGCCCCGTGAGCAGGTACAGCAACTGCGTTTTGCCGGCGGCCGTCGGGCCGATCACGGCAATGCGGGAACCTGCGTTTACCGAGAAGGTAACGTCCTTCAACGCCGGTTTTTCGCCATAACGGACCGTTACCTGCTCCAATGCGATATTCCCGCGCAGCGGTTCCGTCGAAGCACCGTCTTCCACCGGATCGGCGATGTTTAAAACACCCGAAATCCGCTGGTAGGAAGCCGTGGCTTGCGCGATCACGTTGCTCATAAAACCAATGACCAGGATTGGGAAAATGAGAATACCCAGGTAACTGTTGAATGCTGCGAAACTACCCAGCGTCATATCGCCCTCGATCACGAAATGCCCGCCGAGCACCAGAATCGTCAGCATCGAAACGTTCGCCGTAAACGTGATTACCGGGATCAGCCCCGCAAAAAGGCTTAGAATGGCCAGGCCAAAGCCCTTCGCTTTGGTATTCGCTTCGAGGAATTTGGCATATTCGAGCTGCTGGGAATTGACAACCCGTATCAGTGCGGAGCCCAGGATGCTCTCGTTGATGATCTTGTTGAGCCAGTCGATCACCTCGCGGCTTTGTACAAACAATGTGCGTACTTTCTTCAAAGTAATGGCAAACATGCCTCCGATAATCGGGATGATCGCCAGGACCGTCAACGCGAGTTTCCAGTTGATACTCAGCAGCAGCACACTCGCACCGATGATGAGGAATAGCGATGAAACGATCGCCACAATGGCCTGTGAGACAAACGTCTTGATCGAATCGATGTCGGCCGTAAGATTAGTAAGCAACTTCGCGGCGGTGGTTTCCTCTATGAATGCGTGGCTTTGCCTGGAAATCTTGTCCGAAAGCCTTGTCCGCAAATCGCGGGCCACCTTTTCGGATGCGTATGTCTGGATGATGCTTTGCAGGTATGCAAATACGAATATGAAAATGACCGCGACAGTAAACTCGGTAAGGATCGCATTCAGGTCGAAGCGCTGCCGGGTGTAATCGTCGATCCCGTCGGCCACCAGCTTGGGCAGCCAGAGGTTGATACCGTTGCTCAGCAATGCAAACAGCAACAGCAGGACGATCAACCCCTTGTATGGAGCCAGTAAGCTGAATATCCCCGGCTGCTTGGGCACTCCGGGTTTGGCTTTTTCAGACATATGGGTTTAGCATTAAATACGGCGACAAATATAGCAAGGTATATTTTTGAATCACTGCCCGTTACCGTGGTTAAATTTTGGTTAAATTCCCGGCCGTCTAAATCCAAACCCCACCTGAATGAGACTTTTTAACCTCTTTTTACTGACATTATCCCTAACCCACGCAGCCACGGCCCAGAAGACCAAACCATCGCCCGGCAACCTCCCGAACATTATCTACATCTACGCCGACGACCTCGGTTACGGCGAACTCGGCTGCTATGGCCAGCAAAAGATCAAAACGCCCAACCTCGACCGCCTCGCCCGGGAGGGTATCCGCTTCACGCAGCATTACACCGGTACGCCCGTATGTGCACCTGCGCGTGCGATGCTCATGACGGGCAAGCACGCGGGACATTCGGCGATCCGCGGCAATTTCGAGCTCGGCACCTTCCGCGACGATGAAGAGCGCGGACAAATGCCCCTTCCGGCAAACGAATTCACCGTGGCCGAGCTCCTCAAACAGAAGGGCTACGCCACCGCCCTCACCGGCAAATGGGGCATGGGCATGAACAACACCGAAGGCACGCCCAGCAAGCAGGGTTTTGATTACTATTACGGCTACCTCGACCAGAAACAGGCGCATAACCTCTACCCATCGCATTTATGGGAAAACGACCGCTGGGATACGCTCGCGCAACCCTGGCAGGACGTGCACCGCAAGCTCGACCCCGCCACCGCCACCGACGCCGATTTCGATTCTTTCAAAGGCAAAGAATATGCTCCCGTAAAAATGACCGAAAAGGCGCTGGCATTTATCGAACGGAGCAAAAGCGGACCGTTTTTCCTGTATATGCCCTACACCATTCCGCACGTATCGCTGCAAGCGCCGGACGAATATGTCAAAAAGTACATTGGGCAGTTCGACGAAAAACCCTATTACGGCGAGAAAGGTTATGCTTCCACCAAATATCCGCTCTCGACCTACGCCGCCATGGTCACTTTCCTGGACGATCAGGTTGGTATTATTTTGGACAAACTTGAAGCCCTGGGTTTGGACGGGAACACAATAGTGCTGTTCAGCAGCGATAATGGCGCCACTTTCAATGGCGGTGTGAACCCGCAGTTCTTTAACAGCGTGGCCGGATTGCGCGGCCTTAAAATGGACGTTTACGAAGGCGGTATCCGCGAACCGTTCATCGCCCGCTGGCCCGGAAAGATCAAGCCAGGCAGGGTAACCGACCATATTTCGGCCCAATTCGATCTGATGGCCACCTTAGCGGAGCTTACAGGCCAGCCAACGCCTCCTACCGACGGGATTTCGTTTTTACCGGAGCTTTTAGGACAAACCAACCGGCAGAAAAAACATCCCTACCTCTATTTTGAATATCCCGAAAAAGGCGGCCAGATCGCTATCCGAATGGGCGACTGGAAGGCCGTCAAAACCGACCTGCGCAAGAATCCCGGCAATGCGTGGCAGCTGTTCAACCTCAAAACCGATCGCAGCGAAACCACCGATCTCGCCGCAAAACACCCGGATCTTTTGAAAAAATTCGATGAAATTGTGAGAAAGGAACATCAGGAACCCGCTAATGCGGCCTGGCAGTTTGTACTGCCGGTGATCGCAGCCGGTAAATAATGGAATAATGGTGCGAAGCCGGAGCTTCGCACCATTAAGGCTCAACGGGGAACGGGCCTTCTTCAAACTCTTCTTCGTGGTAACCTTTGCTTCCGACTTCCCGGGCCAGTTCACTCCTAAAATCGGTACCGCCGCGCAGGCTTTGAAGCACGTGCGCAAAATCATATTGCGGCTGCCAGCCCAGCTCGCGCCTCGCACGCTCATTCACATACACACGATCGATTTCGGGAAACAACTTCCAGCCTTCCGATTCGAATAACCCTTCACTTTCGGGATACAACGAGCGGATCACCGCAGCGGCGTCGGTATGCAGCCCGGCCAGGTGTGCAGGCGTAAATGGCGTGGTGGCCGAAATAATGTATTTCCCGAAACCGATCGCGGGGGCTTTCTCCACGGCCGCTAAATGCGCCGTAACAGCATCGGCAATGTCGACGCGGCGGTAAAGTAACTCCAGTGCCTGCACGTTGGGCGTTTCGTAAAGCTGGCGGGTTTCCGCATTGTCGTCGTCCTCCGGGAAAAAGCGCGAAGTCCGCAGAATCAGCACCGGCAAGCTGCTTTTCCGGTAAAAAAGCTCGCAAAGACTTTCGGCGGCCAGTTTGGTGACGCTGTAAATGTTTTTGGGCTGCGGGGTCACATCCTCCGTAATCCAGGCCGCCGGCTCGCCCTTCGCGGGGTTCATCGCCGCTCCGAATGTGCTGGTGGTACTGGTAAAAAGAAACCCTGAAACCCCTTGCAGCACCGCTTCTTCGAGCAGGTTAAGGGTGCCGGTAACATTGGTATCCACAAAATCCTGCTTGCTGTGCGTCGCCACGTGCGGCTTGTGCAAAGTAGCGGTGTGGATGACGGTGCGGATACCGCGCATCGCCGTTTTGACAAAATCCCTGTCTCCAATATCACCTACCAAATCGGTGTAGGGTGAATGATTGATGTCGATGCCGATGGCTTGCCGTCCCTCGGCCCGAAGGGTACGCATGAGCGCCTCGCCCAAATGCCCGGCGCTTCCTGTTACTAAAATACTCATGGCTGTTTCAATATTATTTCCGGCAAAGGTATGGCTGTCCGGTTTGGAAAAAAAGGCTGATCTTGTTCAGATCATCCATTTTCGCTCCGTGGTAAATGAAATGGTAAGCCACATTTTGTAGTCGCCCCGGATGCGTTCGTACAACTCCTGCCTGATCGCGTCGAGTTCTTTCACCTGCGTATGGGCGAGTGATTCGGGCAGTAAAAAGTCGATTTCAATCGTATAGCTGCTGCCGGTTTTGGCCACGCGCACATATTCATCGATGAAGCCGTAATGCTTTGAAATTGCTTCCGCTTCCTGGTGTATCTTCTCCTCCACCTCGTCGTCGGGCGCGAATTGGAGCAGTTCCCGGATATTTTTCCAAAACGTCCTGACCGGAATGCGCAGGAAAAGGATGGAAATGACGATCACCATTCCCGGATCGAGGTAGGGGATCAGGTAAGCGAGGGAGGTTCCGCGGAGAAAGTAACCCAGCGACAGCACCACGAGCACGCCCGTACTCAGCAGTGCGTCGAGCTGCCATTCGGTAGCTTCGATCCGCACATACTCCGAGCGGATTTGCAATGCCTTTCTCCTGAAATACAGCCAGAGTAAAAAACAACCGATAATGGAGGCGATCAGGTAAGGTAAAGCAATGTCGAGCTCGACGAACTTTCCGCCGCTGATAATGTCCATCACCGAAGTGGCCAGCGAATACAAGCACAGGAAAATGATCACCGCCGATTGCAGTGTCATCGAAAACGGCTCGAATTGCGCCCGCCCGAACGGCAGATCGTCGTCGTCGGGCTTGCGGACGAAGTTGTTCACCAGCAGCGATACACCCGACAGGCTGATCCCCACCATCGAAAAAAGGGCGTCGAAGATAATGGATTTGGAATCGCCGGCGATACCGACCACAATGGCCCAGATCGTAAAAGCCGAACCGGTAAGGATCGAAAGCTTGATCAGTCGTCGCTCCCGGAGCCGTTTTTGTCTCTCATTCATAAAGCCGGGTAAACGCCTGATACTGGGCGATCACCCTGAATAAGTTAAAAATACCTTTGAAGGAAAGCAAGTTCCGGGGGCTACATTACCATATTGTAAATTCTATTTTGCCTGGCCCGCGCGCCCGATGCCAAACTGATCGCCGGCACGTACCGGTTTGTTTCCAACAAATTGAATTTCTACCATCTTCTCACTGGATACATTGTTGTGAAATTCGTCCGTCAATGTGCTGATAATCTTCCGGGTTTTCACATCGATCACCTCCCCGCTCGACGGGTACGCATACCGGCCATCCATGCTGAATGTGACCCAGCCGGGCATGTCCTGCACCGGGATGGTCGTGAGCTGTTGGTAAGGCGGTTTCGCACTGAAAACGTGCATCCGCATATTGTGGCCGTCGCAAAGCCATATTTCCTTCTCATCGGGCGTGAGACCAATGCCATGACTCGGATTACCGTGGCGCCGAACAGGGCCGCGTTCCCATCCCTCCACCACAATGTGGGCGATTTTCGTGCCCGTTTTAATATCACCGACTTCGAATCCCAGCAGGCTGTCGACCGTCACGTAAGTCAGCGTTTCGGCCGCGTTCACGGTGAATGGGCGAACGTAGTTATCAAACTCCCCTACTTTACCCACCAGCTCATGCGTTTTGGGATCGGCTATGTGCAGCCACGGACTGGCGATATCGGCCATGTACACCGCATTGCCCGAAGCGCCGTAAATCGTGTTGTGAGCCCTTTTATGTACATTAATTTTCTTGATAATCTCGCCTGTTTCGCAA
>CAMLNK010000211.1 GCA_946481035.1 uncultured Dyadobacter sp.
GTTCCTTCGGAGATACCCAACATCTGGGCGATCTCATTGTGCTGGTAACCTTCAATCGCGTACAAATTGAAGATTGTCTGGCAGCCCGGCGGCAGTTCCCGGATCATTTCCATGAGCTGCTGCATCTGGAAATTCCCCAGCGTGAATTCCCTGTCCGACAGGCCATTATGGTGTACATCTATATCGTCGAGCTCTTTCAGGTATTTCTGCTGCCGCAAATGGTTCAGCGCGGTGTTCACCACTACCGACCTGAGCCAGTATTCCAGCGGGCTGTCGGCCCTGAAAGAATCTATATTCTCGTAAATCTTGATGAAAGCGTCCTGCAACACGTCCTCCGCGTCAGCACGGTTTTTCGTGTAGCGCAGGCAAATAGCAAACAGCTTACCCCCAAAAACATCATATAGCTGTTTCTGGGCGATGCGGTTGCGCTGCTTGCAGCCTTTCACCAGTTCCTGTTCGTTAAACGTCATCCGAAGGTTAGGGGTGCTTCGTTCGGTTTGTAAATAAATTCAGCACCTCTATCCATAAGATAGCCGATTACTGTTGCGTTATGATCCGACCCGCGTTTTCGCGTCCGTCGTAAATTGTCTGACACCCTCATTATCAAAATGGTTGGAACACCTCGAAAAACTATTGTCAAATGTTGGGTACTTTACGCCAAGGAACTATTCAGTAGCGCATATCCTTTAATAAAGTACAACCTAAAATCTATCGCCCATGAGCCAATATATGGTTGAAATCCAGCTGCCGGCTGTCATGTCGGAAGATTTCACAGCAAAAATACCTTCTCAGAGAAAAAAGATTAATGAACTGATGGAGCAAGGAAGGCTTATGTCTTATGCTTTGTCCGATGATTATTCCCGGCTCTGGTGTGTGGTAAGAGCAGAAACTGAATTCGAAGTAATGTCGCTCGTCTCGGAATTTCCGCTGATCGATTATATGGATCCCAAAATAACCAAGCTTATGTTCAATAATGTGGTAGCCCTTCGCTTGCCCATGTTCTCATTGAACTGACACCAATTTGAAAATTTCGTGGCTGAGTAAGCCACATCGCCTCGCCGATTTGTCGTGCGAGGCGTTTTTATTAATAGTCAGAGCTTTCTTGTAATCAGCGCCGCAATTTTCTCCAATTCTGCCGCGTCCGTCTCCTTAAAATCATCGAGCTGGTCGCTGTCCACGTCTAACACCATTGCTACCGTTCCGTTTCTGTGAAAGACAGGCACTACAATCTCCGAACGTGATGCCGAGCTGCACGCAATATGGCCCGGAAACTGCTCTACATCCGGCACAAGAATGGTCTCCGCGCGCGTATAGCTTGCGCCGCACACACCCTTATGGAACGGTATGCGCGTACACGCGATCGGCCCCTGGAACGGGCCCAACACAAGCTGTCCTTCTTTCACCAAATAGAATCCTACCCAGAAAAACCCGAATGCTTCCTTTAAAACTGCGGTTATATTCGCGAGGTTGGCGGTGAGATCACTTTCATCCGCAATAAGCGCTTCTATTTGCGGCAAAAGTGCCTGATAAACCTCACCTCTGTTCGTATCTGCTGGAATAAATAATGTTTCTGCCATAACTTTTAAAAACTACCCGGTTTCTCGTTAACACAGATGCCTTTTGAATAGTTACAAAAATATTAAAATGCCCTCTGATTGAGCGGCTGATAGCACTGCTTCTGTTGTATATTTGGGGTTCGAAAAGCGCTACCAGCAAGCCCCCTTCATGAGTCAAAGACATATCTTATTAATGGACGGCCCCGATCACAAAGGCCTAATTTACCACGTGACCCGCATTCTGTTTGCCTTTAATCAGAATATCATCAGTAACGATGAATATGTAAGTCCCTCGCGGTATTTCTTTATGCGAACAGAATTCGAAGGCGATACCGATATCCCTGAATTATTAAAAGCGCTGCAATCCGAACTGCCGGCTGGATTGAACTTGCGCATTAATCCTAAAAAAAACAAGGACATTGTGCTGATGGTCACCAAGGAGCACCATTGCCTGGGCGAACTCCTGATCCGCTACGCATTCAACGAGCTGGATGCTACGATTCTGGCCGTGGTAAGCAATTATAATACGTTACAACCGCTTGTGGGCAAGTTTGGGATACCCTTTCATTTTATTTCCCATGAAAATAAAACACGCGAGGAACACGAGGAAGCGATATTAAGAACCCTGGATATTTACCGACCCGACTATGTAGTGCTGGCGAAATATATGCGCATTATCACGCCGCAATTTGTCGAGCATTTCCCGAACCGGATCGTGAATATTCACCATTCATTCCTACCTGCATTTATCGGGGCAAACCCTTACCGGCAGGCTTACGAACGTGGCGTGAAAATCATAGGAGCTACCGCGCATTTTGTAAACAACGACCTCGACGAAGGCCCGATCATCGCGCAGGATGTAAAGGAAGTCGATCACAAACTGACCGCTTCCGATATGGCAACTTTGGGAAAAGATACTGAAAAAGCGGTGCTCTCGAAGGCCTTAAAACTCGTTTTTAACGACCGTGTTTTCATTCACCACAACCGCACCATTATCCTGTAAAACAAAGAAAAAGCCCTTAGTCAGAATCACCGAGGGCTTTTTGCAATCTGATGGATGTTATTGAATATGTAATCTTACAAAAAATTCTTTAAAACATCAAATTCAGATTCAAGCTGTTAACTAATTCTAAGGATATTCTAATTAAACTGCTTCTGCTGTACGCACCAGCTCAACCAGATCTCCGTCGTTTACTTCTTTCTTGATATCGGCTACTTCGAGGAACCGCGTGTACAGCTCGTCGAGCGCAGCTTTCTCGAAGGAGAACCCTAGCAATTCCAGGCGGTGCTTCAATGCGTGGCGTCCGCTGCGGGCTGTCAGTACGATGTCGGATTTATCGACACCCACGTCCTGCGGGTTCATGATTTCGTAGTTCAGATTGTTTTTCAGGAAGCCGTCCTGGTGGATACCCGATGAATGCGCAAATGCATTCCGGCCCACGATTGCCTTGTTGGCCTGCACCGGCATACGCATCATTTTCGACACCAACTGGCTGGTCGGATAAATATGCTGCGTGTTAATGCCTGTTTCAAGGCCCAGTTCCTGGTGCACTTTCAATGCCATCACTACTTCTTCCAACGATGTGTTACCCGCGCGCTCGCCGATACCGTTGATGGTCACCTCTACCTGACGTGCGCCCTGGTTGATACCCGCAATCGAGTTCGCAGTGGCCAAGCCAAGGTCATTGTGGCAGTGGATTGAAATAGTGGCCTTATGGATGTTCGAAACGTGTTCGAAAATGTATTTGATTTTGTTACCGTACTCGTCGGGCAGGCAATAACCTGTTGTGTCAGGGATGTTTACCACCGTCGCACCCGCGCCGATCACCGCTTCTACGAGTTGCGAAAGGAAAACGAGGTCTGCACGGCCCGCGTCTTCGCAGTAAAATTCAACATCCTCCACTTTGGATTTAGCATATTTCGTAGCCGCGATCGCTCTTTCGATGATTTTCTCACGGGTCGTATTGAACTTATGCTGGATGTGAATGTCGGAAGAACCAATACCGGTGTGGATACGTGCCCGCTTCGCATACTGCAATGCATCCGCAGCAGCGTCGATATCGCCCGGCACCGCACGTGAGAGCGCACAAATGATGGGCTCACGCACAGCTTTGGAGATTTCTACCACAGAACGAAAATCCCCGGGACTTGAAACCGGGAATCCGGCTTCGATAATATCTACCCCCAGCTTTTCGAGTTGTGTAGCAACCACGATTTTTTCTTCTGTGGTCAATTGGCTGCCAGGAACCTGCTCGCCGTCTCGTAAAGTAGTGTCGAAGATCTGAACTCGATTACTCATTGGTGGGTATTAATTTTTTAATGGGACACGAATTTAACAATATTTCAGGCAATATAAAACCCTTTCCTTGTCACGGGAAAGGGTCTGTAACTTATCAAAACATAACCTTTCCCGACCTCACGGGAGCTGTTGGAGATTAAGAATGAGGTTATCTTGTTGGCTCATATTCATGTTGCGAAATTTCGCTCACCGCGATTTTCTTCTGCAAAGAAAGCACAAGTTTTGAATGCAACAAATATTGTTTGGCAAAACTTTGAAATTTTTTAGATTCTTTTCAAAAGCTCTTCGCCAGCCTGTTGCGTATTCAGAATCTTATCAGCAGGGGTGGTTACATCGGCAATGTCGCGCGTTCTGAAACCATCTTTCAGCAACTTGTCAACTGCCGAAATAATCGCTTCCGATTCCTCTTTCAAACCAAATGAAATATCGAGGAGCAATGCAGCCGAAAGCACTGATGCCAAGGGGTTTGCAACACCTTTACCGGTAATGTCGTGCGCCGAGCCGTGGATCGGTTCGTAAACACCCGTGCTGTCGCCGACAGACGCCGAAGCGAGCATTCCCATCGATCCCGCGATCTGGCTGGCCTCGTCGGTAAGGATATCTCCGAACAGGTTAGCAGTCACCACCACGTCGAAACGCTTAGGATCTTTGATGAGCATCATCGCAGCCGCATCCACAAACTGGTGCTCAACCGTGATATCAGGATATTCAGGAGCTAGAGCCTGAACCACTTCACGCCACAAACGGCTGGTTTCCAAAACGTTCGCCTTATCCACCGAGCAAAGACGTTTGCCACGCGTACGGGCAGCCTCGAAAGCCTTGCGTGCAATGCGCTCCACTTCGTAGCGGCTATATTCTGCGATGTCGTAAGCGGTGTTGTTATCGTTTTTGCGGCCTTTTTCTCCGAAATAAATGTCGCCTGTGAGCTCGCGGAAGAAAAGGATATCCGAACCTTTCAAAATTTCAGGACGGATGGAAGAAGCGCCTAAAAGCTCATCGAACAACTTGATCGGACGAAGGTTAGCATACAAACCAAGCTCCTTGCGCATTTTCAGCAAGCCTTGCTCAGGGCGAACTTTGGCAGTAGGATCGTTATCATATTTCGGGTGACCAACGGCACCGAAAAGGATCGCGTCGGAATTGCGCATCTTTTCCAATGTCTCATCAGGAAGCGGGTTACCTGTTGCTTCGATGGCTACGTGGCCCATCAATGCCTCGTCGTAAGTGAATTCATGCCCGAACTTTTCGGCGATTTTTACCAACACTGCCTTTCCTACCTCTGTAACTTCTTGTCCGATTCCGTCGCCCGGAACGATAAGGATATGCTTTTTCATTAAGTGTTTTAATTGATATTCAATAAATTATAAACAAATAAATGCATTGCCCTACGACGATGCATTAGCGATTGGTTCAATTTTATTTTCGGGAACGCCGATCAGGTTGAGCATTTTCTGCGTAGCCTTGATGGCCGAGAACGTCTGGTCCGAATCCAGACCACGCGTTTTGACCTCCTTGCCGTTGATTTCCCAGGTAATGATCGTTTCGCACAAAGCGTCGGTCTTACCACCCGGCGGAATGCGCACGGCATAGTCGCTAAGCATCGGCAGATCGATCCCCTTTTTCTTGTAAATCTTTTTCAATGCATTCATAAATGCATCGTACTGGCCGTCGCCCTGCGCATTTTCCTCGAACACTTCTTCACCGAACGAGATCTGCAATGTGGCGGAAGGTTTCAGGTTTTTGGAATGCGTGAGCACGTAATTGGTGATGACCACCTTTTCCTCGATCGCGTCGCTATCGAGAATATCCGAGATAATGTAAGGCAAATCCTCCGGTGTCACCACTTCCTTACGGTCGCCGAGCTCGATAATGCGCTGCGTTACCTTTTTCAAATCCGCATCGGAAAGCGAAATGCCCAGGTCGCGCAGGTTGTTCTCGATGTTCGCTTTTCCGGAGGTTTTTCCCAATGCATACAACCGCTGACGGCCGAAACGCTCGGGCATCAGTTTGCTGAAATAGAGATTGTTCTTCTTATCACCATCTGCATGAATACCAGCCGTTTGGGTGAAAACACTTTCTCCTACAATCGGTTTATTAGCAGGAATGCGAATGCCCGAGAACGTCTCCACCAGCTTGCTGATCGAGTACAACGACTTCTCATTCACCGCCGTGGTGCATTCCGGCATCATATCGTTGATCACCGCGATCGTGCTCGCGAGCGGCGCATTACCCGTGCGCTCACCCATGCCGTTCACGGTCAGGTGCAGGCCTTGTACGCCCGCACGAAGCGCTTCCATTACATTCGCGACGCCCAGGTCATAGTCGTTATGGCCGTGAAATTCGAAATGCTGGCTCGGATAACGGTCTACGATTTCCTTAATGAATGTGTAGGACTCGAAAGGCGTCAGAATGCCCAAAGTATCCGGCAACAGAATGCGCTTGACGGACAAAGTACTCAGAAAATCAAGCGATTGGAATACGTATTCTTTTGAATTACGCATTCCATTGCTCCAATCTTCCAGGTACACATTGCATTGGATACCCTTCGTTTCCGCAAGTTCGATCACATTACGAATGTCCTCGAAATGCGCTTCCGGCGATTTTTTGAGCTGGTGGGTCAAATGGTTCAGCGACCCTTTGGTGAGAAGGTTCATCACTTTCGCCCCGGCCTGCGCCATCCAATTAATGGACGCATCGCCGTCGACAAATGTGAGTACTTCTATTTTATCCAGAAAACCGTTTTTACCAGCCCAGTCTGTGATTTTCTTAACCGCCTGGAACTCACCTTCCGACACACGTGCCGAGGCCACTTCAATGCGGTCGACCTTCACTTCCTGCAACAGGATCTGGGCGATGGTCAGTTTTTCGGATGCGGAAAACGACACCCCGCTGGTTTGCTCACCATCGCGAAGTGTCGTGTCCATTATTTCTATGTAGCGACTAGTCATAAGCGGCTGTTGGCTGTCGGACTTCGGCTGTCGGACTTCGGCTGTCGGCTGTCACAAAGATTTGATAGCCGATTGCCGAAAGCCGATTGCCGATAGCCGACTGCCATTAAAATATTCTCTCTGCTTCAAATTCCTTGATCTC
>CAMLNK010000212.1 GCA_946481035.1 uncultured Dyadobacter sp.
CCCAAAATCAAACCGCCCGCTCACCACCCGCCGCAGCACCCCGATCTGCCCGCAGTGGTACATGGTATGCTTTACATTCCAATCTATTGCCTCAAATTTGTTAGTAGCGACCGGATGCGGGGTAGGAGTAGGTTCCAATGGGTTCTCGAGTTCTTCCGGCGTAACAGTCGCGAGGATTTCCAGCGATTTCTGCTGCATGATTTTTAAATCTGAAAACAGCTTTTCAGGAGCGAATTTGCCGACGGATTGCCCGGCGCGGGCGACGGTAAAGTAGTCGCTGTAATCTTTGATAGGTAATTGCCGAAGGATATCCATTTGATGCCCGCGGATAACCATCATCGTGTGAAAGTAATGGCTGATGATCAAATGTCCGACCTGCCAGCTGATGCTCGATTCGATGGTGTCGGGCAGAATGTCCCATTTTTCAAAAGGAATATCGTGGATGAGTTTGTTGGTCCAGTCGTAAGTGTTGGCGTTCTGGTGGATGAGGAGCTCGATGGTGTTCATGAGGATGTTTGGCTTGAATGATGTGGATTCCTAATGTATTGTATTTCCGGCGAGTGTGTGCAAGTAACCTTTGGAAAATTTATTGGGCGTGAACGTTAATGGAAACATTGATAGAATATTTATGACGAATTTTTTGTAAAAACGCCTACATTTGATAAAAACAGACGGGTGAAAAAGGTCTTCTCCATTCTCATGTGTACATTGCTGCTCTACAATATCATGGGCTTTCCGCTTGTGTATTGGATAGGGGAGTATTTTGCCGGCACGCAGAATACCGGGGCTTCATCCAAATCCTTGCCTCCCGAAGATTTCCTGATCCTCAAAATCCCGATAATGATTCCGTACCAGACCGACTGGCAGGTTGCTGAACCGGCCGAGGGACGGCTGCGGCGAGGGGACGACTTTTACCAGATCATCGAGCAGCAGTTGTTAAACGATACGCTGTACGTCAAATGCAAGCCGGATATTTCGGCAAAAGACCGTTATCTAGACCTGGTTTCGCACGTCGACAAGCATGTGAAAGGAGGTGTCGCCGACGGCAAGGGCAAAACGCCGCATCTGCTTAAAGATTTTTTGAAGGATTACCTTACCTTCAACCGGAACCACTGGTTTTTTGTGGGCGACTGGATCGAGGCGGGCATCAGTTTCAAAAGCATTATCTTTAGTTTTCCTTCCTTGTTCCTCTACGTTGCTTCGCCTCCTCCGAAGCCTGTTTTTTGAAATAACACCATACATGAGACACCCGTCGCTGCCGTCCGCGTGCAGGGAAGGGTTGTTGCGTGTATGCATTGTGGTGTAAAAAAAACAAGGCTAACACTTAGAACATGAGGCAAAAACTTATACTTTTTACCGTCGTGCTTACCGGCGCGCTGGCAATAAGCCTGTGCACGAAGCCGACGGCGGAGGACAAAATGCTGAGCCTGCTCGAAGAGTCCAGGCAGAGGGCTTTCAATTACCAGAACAATTTCTGCCCGGAAGCGCAGCTGATGTACCTCGATTCGCTACTCAAAGCCATTCCTGAAAATGAAGTCGCCCAGCGGTTCAGGGCACAACATTTCAAGGCCAATGTGCTGCTGCAACTCGGCCGGCCCGACGATGCTATCGCCATTCTGAAAGGTCTGGAACGTAATCCGGGTCCTTTTGTGGCCTTGCCCGGCGTATTGCGCAAGGTTACCGACGACATGGCCGTTGCCCACCTTCGGTTTGGGGAGCAGATCAACTGTATCAATAATCATTCTGTGGACGCGTGCATTCTGCCGATCAGAAATGGCGGGGTGCACCGCAATACCAAAGGGTCCAGGGGTACGGTGGATATTTACAAAAGAATGCTGGCCGAAAAGCCGGATGACTACGAGTCCCTTTGGCTGCTGAATATCGCGTATATGACGCTGGGTCAGTATCCGGCTCGTGTTCCGAAGGCGATGCTGATCCCCGCAATGGATGCCGACGATCCCGTAGCTGTGAAGCCGTTCGAGGATATTGCACCGGATTTGAAACTGGATGTGAGAAATATGGCCGGCGGGACAATTACCGAGGATTTCGACAATGACGGTTTCCTCGACCTGGCTACCTCGGGCTGGGACCTGAGCGAGCCTATGCATTATTTCAAAAACAATGGCGACGGCACGTTTGCGGATAAATCGGAGTATTCACGGCTGAGTAAGTTCACCGGCGGCCTGCACATGATGCAGACCGATTACAACAACGACGGTTTCAAGGACATTTTCGTCATGCGTGGCGCCTGGCTGAGCGGGCCTTACGGCGAGCAGCCCAATTCGCTGCTGCGGAACAATGGGGATGGCACGTTTACCGACGTAACCATCGATGCGGGCCTGCTATCGATGCATCCGACGCAGACAGCCACCTGGAATGATTTCAACAATGACGGCTGGCTGGATGTATTTATCGGCAACGAGACGACCATCGGTGCCAACTACCATCCCTGCGAGCTGTACCTGAACAACAAAAACGGCACATTCACGGAAGTAGCCAAGCAAACCAATACGGCCGTGGCGGCTTTCGTGAAGGGGGTTGCCTCAGGCGATTATGACAACGATGGCTGGAACGATCTCTTTATTTCTACCCTCAGCGGGCGCCGTTTTCTGCTTCGGAACAAAGGCGTGGCCAATGGCAGGGTCAGTTTCGAGGATGTAACCCAGGCAGCGGCGCTGGACAAGGACCAGAACCGCAGTTTCGCGACCTGGTTTTGGGATTATGATAACGACGGCTGGCAGGATATCCTCTGCGGCGACTATACAATGGATTACAACCTGAGTTACTATGCCGCTGCCGAACGACTGGGCAACTCGCCGGAATTCCACGGCCAGCCGGTGCTTTACCATAACAACCACGACGGCACATTCACGAACGTTACCAAAGCCATGGGGCTCGATAAAACCGGCTTCGCGATGGGCGGCAATTTCGGCGACATTGATAATGATGGCTATCTCGATATTTTCATAGGAACGGGTAATCCGAGTTATAAATCGCTGATTCCCAATAAAATGTTCAAAAATATCGAAGGCAAGGGCTTTGCGGATGTGACCACCTCGGCGAAAGTGGGAAGCCTGCAAAAGGGGCACTCGGTAGCATTTGCAGACATGGACAATGACGGCGACCAGGACATTTACATTGAAATGGGCGGTGCCTACATCGGCGACGCGTACCAGAATTCCTTTTTCATGAACCCGGGCCAGAGTGACAATAACTGGATTTCTATCGATCTGGAAGGCGTGACCGCCAACAAAGCGGCCGTCGGTTCGATGATCAAGCTCACTTTTACCGAAAATGGCAAAACCAGGAGCGTTTACCGGGCAGTATCCTCCGGGGGAAGTTTCGGGTCCCAGCCATTCAAGCGGGAAATCGGTTTGGGACAGGCACGTGTGATCGACGAGGTTGAGATCCGCTGGAATGGAAGCGGTAAGGTGCAAAAACTGCAAAATATTGCGGCCAATCAGTTCATCAAAATCCGGGAGGGCGCTTCGGCACCTGAGAAGGTTTTAATCAAAAAGCTGACATTCAAACGAGTGGAAAAGCATGAAGCGCCGGTTTGCCTGCCGGTAGCGAAGGCGTCGATCTGACCTTTTTTTCCGGTAACCCCGCGGGCACCACCGTCAGGTTTGCTCCGCGGGGTTTTGTTTCTTGCAGGTGGACAATTATTATGATTTATATCATTAAATTGTAAACACCTTCCGCTTTTTTCGTTATTTCCCCCAGTTTTTCGAACTTCTTATCGCCGCTTGCCCGTGAACCATCCATACAGCAACTATTCCGAACAGGCCCTGATGACGCTTGTCTGCGAGCAGGACGAGGAGCTGGCATTCAGGGAGTTGTATCGCAGGCACGTACGGCTGCTCGTGCATACGGCCATCCGGAAAACGGGCGTGAAGGCGATCGCCGAGGATCTGGTACAGGAAACGTTCGTGAAGTTCTGGCTCGGGCGCCATAAGTTCGACATACAAAAAAATATCCAGGCCTATCTCAATGGCACGCTTCGCCATTGCATTATCAACTACTACCACCAGGAGCAGCGCAAGCAGGTTCTGACGCTCGGCGATGACGATTTTCTGCCGGATAATGTGACCACCGAGAATCTCGATTTTAATACCCTCAATGAATTCTACGAGCAATCACTGCTCAAACTGCCGGAAAAGTGCCGGGAGGTTTTCACGCTCAGCCGCAAGGGTTACAGCCTCAAAGAAATTGCCGGCCAGATGGAAATTTCGGAGAAAACCGTCGAGGCACACATCAGCAAAGCGCTGAAAATCCTGCGCGTGGAGATGAAAGACTACATCGCGCTGGCGGTGCTCATGCTGCCGCTCATTTGACACATCCAATTTTTTGAAAAAAAATTCCTATTGGAGTAAGGGTTGTGCCTGCTTTTCCGGGACTGTACTGTTAGTTGATTAATAAGTGTAAAAATTACACCTAATGAGAAAGCCCCCGTTATCTCCTGAAATCCTTAAAAAGTACCTCGCCAACGAATGCTCGAATGAAGAGCAACGCCTGGTGAACGAATGGTACCAACAGCTGGATGAGCCTGCCGATGAGCCGTTTACCGACGCCGACCAGGACCGGTTGTACCGCCGCATTAAATCGTACCTCTCCGAGCTGCGCAAAAACGACGAGCCCGCAACGCCGGTTTACAGCCTGTGGCATTACGTCGGTCGCATTGCGGCAGTGTTGATCGTCGGCCTGGGTATTCTTTATTTTTTATATGAAAAACCTGACCGGGCTGCTAAGCAAAGCGGGGGCGCCACTGATGGCTGGGTGACTTTCACCAACGCCCGGCATAAGATCGTGCCGTATCAGTTGCCCGATAGCTCGGTCGTGTGGCTGCACCCGAATGCTGAAATCCGTATACAGCAATCATTTCAAAAGCGGGAAGTGCTGTTCTCGGGTGAAGGCTTTTTCGACGTAAAACGGGACCCTTCACGGCCATTTGTGATCCATACCGGTGACCTGCAAACGAAAGTACTCGGCACGAGCTTCAACGTCCGGGCCATTCCGGGCGAGGCAACGTTCAAAGTATCGGTAGCGACGGGCAGGGTGGAGGTGAGCGATGCGAAAAAGCAGGAAAGGGTAGTGCTGAAACCGGAGCAGGAGGTGGTCTTCGAACCGAAGAGCTTGCATTTGGAGGTGCAAAAAGTGCAGGATAAGGCCTCGGACAAAGAACTCTGGCAGTCGGCGTCGCTGGTTTTCAATGATACACCGATGACCGAGGTGGCCGACCGGCTAATGAAAACATTTCACGTAAAGATCGGTTTCGCGGACGACGGCCTGGCCGATTGCCGCCTGAAAGTGGATTTCACCGACCAGCGCCTGCCCGAAATCCTCGACATGATCGACACGCTGCTGGGAAGTACTTACCGCATGGAAGGCGAAACCATTACACTGAAAGGCCAAGGATGCCGCTAATGCTGCCCGATGACTATACATGACTATAAAGACTATAAATGACTATAAAGACTATAAATGACTATAAATGACTATACATGACTATAAATGACTATAAATGACTATAAATGGCCATCAATGACAACACACAACAACAGATACCCCAAGGCCACATTACCAACTAACCCAAGTTAATCCCCTGACAATCAATATGAAAACATAGCTACCATTACCCCAGCTTTTAGCCAAAAAAAATCAGGAGTGGTTGCGACACCCCTGATTAGCAACCGGCTAAAATATCCCGGAACGTGCGGTTCACAGGCTCGCCCGAAGGCAGGCTTGGCAGGATAACTATTGTCTGAATTTTAACCCGGTCAACCGTAAAATTATGAAAAAACCTTTTCATCCATGGCATAGATTGCTACTCCATATCATGCGCCTGACTTTTTATCAGTTACTATTGATCAGCCTTTGCTCGGTGGTGGCTGTGGCGAGCCATTCGCCTGCCCAGGAATTGCTGAACCGTGATGTGACACTAGACCTGAAAAATGTCACATTGAACGAAGCGCTTACCCGGCTCGAACAGGGCACGAAAGTGAAATTTGCATACAGCAGCGGCCTGGTGAACCTTCAAAAGACCGTGAGCATCGACGCCCGGCAGGAAAAGCTCTTCGCCGTGCTCGACCGCCTGCTGCTTCCGCTGGATATTAACTACCGCGTGCGGAACAACCAGATCCTGCTTTCCCGCGCACCCAAAAAGACGGGTGAAATCCCGGTTGCCGCTTCCGCCGAAAACCTGGCCGCGACAGCCGACCGGACGATAAAAGGCACCGTCACTTCGCCCGAGACCAACGAGCCGCTGCCCGGCGTGAGCATTATCCTGAAAGGTACCCAGCGCGGCACTACCACCGACGTTTCGGGCAAATTCCAGCTCGACGTGCCGGATGATAATGCAACGCTGATCTTTTCATTTGTGGGTTACCTCTCGCAGGAGGTGATCGTGGGCAACCGTACCGACCTCGTCATTGCATTGCAGCCCGATACCAAGGCTTTGGACGAGATTGTGGTGGTAGGTTATGGTACCCAGAAGAAATCGACGCTGACGGGCTCCATTGCCGCCGTGAAGGGAAGCGAGATTGCGGAAAATCCGGTGCCGAATGTTTCCAGCTCGATCGCCGGTCGTGTGGCGGGGGTGAGCATGCGCCCGAACGGCGGCCAGCCCGGCTCCGATTCGCCGGAGATACACATCCGCGGCATTGGTACCACGGGCAATAACAAGCCGCTTGTGGTGGTGGACGGTGTGATCCGCGATAATATCAACCAGATCGACCCGAGTTCCATTGAAACCGTGACAGTACTGAAAGATGCGGCTGCCGTTGCGCCATACGGCCTCGGCGGCGCGAACGGGGTATTGCTCATTACCACCAAAAAAGGTGCTACCGGTGCGCCCACATTGTCGTTCGGCGCCTATTATGGTTCACAAACACCGACTTATTATCCGAAACTGCTCAGCGCACAG
>CAMLNK010000213.1 GCA_946481035.1 uncultured Dyadobacter sp.
GTTAAGCAACTTCATATTCTTGCAGGGAACTCCTTTTGAACCCATTCGTGCCGGAATAATACCCAGGACTTTTGGAAGCGGTGTCTTCATAAGGGTAGGAGGTGTTTTTTGAGAATAAATGGGATCGTCGCGAGCAGCCCGGCAATCCGCTCACCGGCGTCACCCTTTCCGTACAGCGTTACGGGCGGGTAATGCCCGTGCGCGAGCTGGCGCTGAATGGCGGCGACAATGGCCTCGGTGTCGGGGATGCAGTCAATCACATTCTGGCCCCGCTCGCGGCCGCGCTGTCTGCTTCCGATATTCACCGCCGGAATGCCCAATGCACTGCATTCGCGTATCCCGACGCTCGAATTGCCGACAAAGCATGCACATTTTTTGAGCAGCTGGATGAAGTGACCCGATTCCATGTTTTTGAAAAAATGAATAGGAAGGTTCGGGTGCTGCTCGCGAAAAGCACGTATGCCCTGAGCAGTACCGGCCGTTCCGGGATCGGCATTAGGCCAGAACCAGATGCAGGACATGTTCAGCGAGGCTATGGCATGTAGGGTGTTGTCAATCTGCCATTTGGAATGCCCTGTTTCGGTCGTTACCGCGTGTTGCAGCACGACGAGATACGGCGCATTCAAATCCGGTTGTGATCCTACGCCTCCATAGGTTTCATAGGGGTTGAAATCACAATTCCTGTGCTGATATACCAAATCGATAGACGGGCAACCCGTGTAGTATACCTTTTGCGGTGAAAGCCCCATGTGGATCAGCCGCGCCCGCGCGTTTTCGGTGGCTACAAAATGCAGGTCGGCGAGCTGTGAAATGCTGTTTCGGATTCGATCGTCGATGTTGCCGGTCATTTCCCCGCCCTGGATGTGCGCAAGCGGAATGTTCATGTTCACGGCAGCAATGGCCGTGGCAATGGTTTCGAAGCGATCGGCGACGGTTACTACGACATCCGGACGATGATTGGCAAAAAAAGTGGAGAGCTCGATTACCGCCAGACCGGTCGTTTTGGCCGAAGCGGTGTCGCTTTCAACATCCAATAGATTTGAAATAATGGCCGAAACCGGAAGGTTTTCCGCTTGCAGTTGCGGAATGATGTTTCCGTATCTTTCTACCAGTACGCTACCGGTTACGACAATTTGTAATGCAAGCTTTGGATGGGCCTGAATGGCGGTTAGCACGGTTTTGATCCTGCTGTAACTGGCCCGGGCGGTGATGACAACGCAGATTTTACGCATGGGTGAGGTGGTTTTCGGTGAGAAATTCCCATTGCGCGATATCCCTGGTGAGTGTTTTGCCCAAGACCTCCTGGTAGCGTGCCGCCGCCACGCCGAAGCCGGCCGGCTTTTTGGTTTCCAGATCGGTGTATTGAATGCGCTCGCCTTTCCGCAGGTCGCGGTTTACAGCGAGCGACTTACCGAACATGCTTTTCATCCTCGAAAAGGTGGCATTAGCATCTTTGTTCACAGGAAAATTCAAGGCGGTTTCTATTTTGCGGATACCGGCGATGAGGGTGGTCGCTTGCCGAAAAGTAAGCGAGGACGAAGCATCGGGATTGCTCATCCGTTTGTCGAAGGTCACGTGGAATTCAAGTAGACGCGCGCCGAGCGCAGCCGCCGCAAGACAAGCGAAAATATCCCCTGAATGGTCGGAGAAACCTACCGAAACCTGGTAGCGCTGACTCATTTCATGCATTACATTCAATCCCCATTGGTGCGGCTTGGCTGGGTAAGCCGTGGTGCATTGAAGAATGGATACAGCCGTGCCCCATGATTTCAGAAGCGTTACGGCCTGGTCAAGCTCAGTCCAGGAACTCATTCCCGACGATAGTATCACGGGCTTTCCCGTTGCCGCAATTTTATCGAGCATTGGCAGGTTATCCACCTCGCCGGAGCCGATTTTAAAACCGATTACTCCAATTTTATTCAGTAATTCGACCGCAGCTAACGAAAACGGACTTGCAAGGAAATGCAGCCCGGCTTTTTCACAATGTTTTTTAAGCCCGTTCCATTCTTCCGCAGTAAATTCCATGCTTTTCCAGTAGTCGAAGCGCGAGCCATTCTGGTAGGGGATCTTGACTCGGAAGTCCTCGTAAATACTGCTTTCGGCATCGGCAATGTGAACCTGGAATTTGGCCGCATTAGCTCCTGCGTGCGCGAGGGCGTCTATGTATGCATGTGCGAGGCCAATGCTGCCTTCATGCGCCTGGCCGATTTCCCCGATAACATAAATGTGTTGTTTCATAGGTGTGCTTTGATTGGTTAAATGGATGTTAATAATAATTGTATTGATACCGGTGCAGGTCGCGGGTACCGTTGAGGACAACATGTAAATCAGGTAGTTGCGACTGCTTGCGAATTTTCTGCATGTCAGCGAGTTGATGGATGAAAGTGAAATGCTGCCGGACGATGTACAATGTCATGTCAACGCAAGGAGCCAGGAGTCGCGAGTCGGCCACCAGGCCCACGGGCGGGCTGTCGAGCAGCACATAGTCGTACCTGGTTTTGAGCATCGAAATAAGTCTTTTGACTTTTGGTGAGAGCATTATTTCGCCCGGACCGGCATATTGCCCCCCGGCCGCTAGAAAGTCAAAAGGTGGCCCGTTGCCGCATTGCTGGACGAGCGGTTCTTTATCAAATAAAAGGTGTTCGGTCACGCCTTCTGGCCGCAGGTTCAACAGGGTAGCCAGGGACGGCTTTCTTAGGTCGAAGTCGATCAGCAACACCTTCCTACCCGCGAGCGCGAGTGACTGCGCAAGGTGCATTGCTACGAACGATTTGCCTTCGTTGGCCATCGCAGAAGTAAGCAGGATCACCGTATGGGGTTGTGCGCCGGTAATAAACTGGATATTCGTTCGCAATGAACGGAACTGTTCCCTGAGCAAACTACGGTTGTCAATCTTTTTTAAGCGGGCATATCGGCTTTGCTGGCTGATTTCTCCGATGATCACCACGTCGCATTGCCGTAGGATATCGTCCCTCGACGTGATTTTGTTATTGAAGATCTGACCGATATAGAGCGCACATGCTGGCGCGAGGATACCGGTGAGCAACGCTACCAGTATGCTAAGCTGCCGATTGGGATACACAGGCAGCGGACTGGCTTTCGGCGGGTCGATAACCCTTGCATTGGGAATATTGGCCGAGCGGGAAATCGCTGTTTCCATGCGTTTTTTGAGCAGAAACAGATACAGTTCCTGCTGGATGCCTTGCTCTCGTGATTGAGATAGAAATGCCCGCTGACGCCCCGGCAGTTGCGAAATTTCGGCATCGAAACCTTGGCCATATACACGGATGGCTTCAATGCTTAGCGATAGTTCCCGCTCCTGGTGCCGGATCGCCTCGAAAAGGGTGTTCCTTAAAACTTCGGTCTGGCGCTCCAACAACGTTATTTCTGGATGGCGGGGAGCGAGAGAGGCGAGCGCTTTTACATGTGCCAGCTGCATTTCATTGTATTTTCCTACCAGGGTCGCAAAATTACCTTCCTGCGGATACAATGCCGAGGGAACGGCCGCGGCGGGCTTTTCGCGCAAATGGGCTTCCAGCAGCTGCACGATTTTCAAATGGACGACCAGCTCTTTTTCTTCCGATGCATTTGCCGTGGATCTTTGAAGCGCCTGACGGCCGTCTTCCGCCATGTCGACTACCCGGTGACGCTTGCGGAAATCTTCGATGTTTGCTTCAACCCGGGCCAGTTCGGAGGAAATGCGCGTCAGGTTGGCGCTAATAAAGGCAATCGTATTGTCCGCCACTTTGTTCTTCTCCTCGATGCTCGCCTTCTGATATCCGGTAATCAGTTGTTTTAAAATGGCCTCCCCTTTCCGCGGCAAAACGTCTTGTACCGACAGGTTGACAAGACTGGCTGTTTTGTTCGGTGCCTGGATGCTCAGAACACGCGAATAGTGGTCCTGCACCGCCTCGTTTCCGGATATTTTAATGGAGTAGTGATAGTCGGAAGCTGGTTTGAAACGGGTCGTATCGATGATTGCGACGCCGTGCGGAAGTGCCATTTCACGGCCAAACTTGCCCTTGTAACTACTGCTTGCCGTTTGAAGTGTAAATGAGTCCCCGGTTTCGCGAAGAATGCGATAGGTATCAGGCTTTGCTGAATGCGGTTTGCGAAACCGGATCTTGTAAGGTGCCTTCTCGTAAAGTTCAGTAGTTTTTAAGTGGCCCGAAGCGAAGTATTGTGTGGTTAAATGCAGGTCGGCAATAACCTGACTTAGCAATGTGCGGCTTTTGAGTATTTCAATTTCGTTTTCGACGCTGCTGGTAGCGTCGGGGAGCCCGAGTTCTTCCAGCAATGCGGTCTCATGAAAATCACTTCCCCGCGAATCGTCGCGGACCAGTAATGAAGCCGTGATGGTATAATGAGGGGTTTTGTATCTGAGGAATGCGATCCCGAGCAGGCCCGACAGTACCGGTGAAATGAGAAACCAGTACCAGCGATATTGGATCGCTTTCCAGAGCGGGTTCTCGGCCCAGTCTTGAAATGGTGCGAAATCTGTGATTTGAGTCTTGGTTGCCAGCATTGCGTACACGTTTTAGGTGATAGCATTTAGACGCTGGCTTGTAATTTTGGTAACGCGACTTCTACAAATTTTTTTTCAAAATTTTCCCCAAAAGCAGAAAACCCTGTCTCAATAGCTTGAAACAGGGTTTTTCAGTGAGAAATATTTTTCTCAGGAATCGAAATGTACCTTCACTTTTTTGAGCGCTGATGCTACCACCTGGTGCATATCGTAGTAGCGGTATTCGGCAAGCCGTCCTCCGAAAATGACGTTCGGCTCCTCTGCCGCAAGCGCCTTGTATTGATTGAAAACCGCCGTGTTTTTATCATCGTTTACCGGATAATAGGGCTCGGCACCTTTCACCCATTCCTGCGGGTACTCGTGCGTGATCACGGTTTTGGGCTGGGTACCAAACTCAAAGTGCTTGTGTTCGATAATGCGTGTGAATGGCGTTTCGCCATCGGTGTAGTTTACCACCGCATTTCCCTGGTAGTTTTCCTGATCCAGCAACTGGTTATCGAAGCGAAGACTGCGGTATTCGAGCTGACCGAAACGAAAATCGAAATACTCGTCGATAGGGCCGGTGTACACGATGGTTTCGGCAAGCGTACTAAGTGCTTCCCTTTCTTTAAAGAAATCGACGCCCAGACGAACGTCCACGCCTTTCAGCAAGCCCTCAGTCAGCTTGTTATAACCACCGATAGGGATGCCCTGGAAGCGGTCGTTGAAATAGTTGTTGTCGAATGTAAACCTAACGGGGAGCCGTTTGATAATGAATGCAGGTAGCTCGGTAGCTTTTCTTCCCCATTGTTTTTCTGTGTAGGCTTTGATCAGCTTCTTGTAAATGTCCGTTCCGACCAGTGAGATAGCTTGCTCTTCGAGGTTTTGCGGATCTTTAATACCGGCTTCTTCCACCTGCTGACGAATCTTTTCTTTGGCTTCTTCCGGTGTGCGTACCTTCCACAACTGGTAGAAAGTGTTCATGTTAAACGGAAGATTGTACAGCTCGCCGTTGAAGTTAGCTACCGGAGAGTTGGTATAGCGGTTGAATTCCACGAACGAGTTGACATAGTCCCAGATGTCTTTGTCATTTGTATGGAAGATGTGTGCTCCGTATTTATGTACATTAATACCTTCGACATTCTCGCAATACACGTTGCCGCCGATATGGTCGCGGCGATCGATTACCAGACATTTTTTTCCGCGTTTGGTTGCCTCATGGGCAAATACCGATCCCCACAAACCTGCACCTACTACCAGATAATCATATTGTTTCATTAATTCCCTGTTGCGTTGTTATGATGTGGCTAATTGATTTGGCGTGTGAATATATTAAAAAGAGAAAGGCTCCCGACGGGAGCCTTTCTCTTTAAGTCGTTTCTTCAACTATTAGGGAAGAAGTTTCAATTCTACGCGACGGTTTTTCTGCAAACCTGTACGGGTTGCGCTGTCTGCGATAGGTTTGAATGATCCGAAGTAGTCTACGATCACTTTGCTTGGGTCTGTCAGACCAGCTTCGTTGATCAGGAAGTTTTTCACTGCATCTACGCGGCGTTTTGAAAGCGCGATGTTGTAACGGTCAGATGCACGACGGTCGGTGTGACCAGCCAGTTGCAAGCGGCATCCGTTTTTGTTCATCAATGCTGCTACGTTTTTCAGCAATTCCTGGAACTCAGGTTTCAATACGTTTTTGTCGGTATCGAATGTTACGTTAGCAAAGATCTCGGAGCAAGCTGCGCCTGTTGCCAATGCATTTTTCACGTAAGAATCGAAGTCGAGTACGCGACCAGCACCGTCAACAATGCTTCCTGCTGGTGAGTTTGGCTCTTTATCGAAGAAGTCGGATACGCCGTCACCGTCGGTATCAAGCAACAAACGTGGGTCGATATCTTTTGGACGGTTTGCTTTTGCAACGGAGTCCATTTCTTCGAGTGTAAGGATTTTCGGAGGCTTAACCAGTACACGTGGATCTGTGTAACGCAGGTGGTAGTAACCGCCTTCTTCTGGTTTGTAATCCCATTTGCCATCCACTTTCTGAACTTTCAAAGGCTTTTTGCCCAATTTGTAAGTTACCTGGATTGCACCGTATCCATAGCTGTCAAGCTCAGAGTTTCCTTTGTGGGAAGTCTTCTGATCTTTGATGTTAAAGCTGTTTGGTGTTCTGTCGTAGTCGCCGCCGTAAGTAGCGTCGAGGTAGTCAGAGTTGGTGTGAGTCAAACGGAAGTCAACGCCGATGTCGATTCTTGGAGTTACTTCGTAGTTCACGTTCAATCCTGTCGGAACGATCCAGTCGTTCATGTTGCCGGTTTCACGAAGTTTCACACCACCGGTGATATCATACGCCGTAGCGTCGTAAAATACCTGACCGATACCTGCATACGCATCGATTTTCCAACGCTTCA
>CAMLNK010000214.1 GCA_946481035.1 uncultured Dyadobacter sp.
CTTCGGCCGCCGGCTGTTCTCAAGGACTGCCGGATACTATAACCGTGATTGTTTTTTACGCCCAGGTTGGCGCTGTTGAAAACCGCAAAATGGTAGCCGTCAAATCTGACCAGGCCATCCTCTGTGGCGAGCCAGATGTAGCCCGTAGAGTCGGCGGCGATACTTTTAATGCTGTTTTGCGGGAGACCGTTTTCGGCCGTATACTGTTTGAGTGAATAGCCCGTTTGTCCATATACCCATGAACAATGAAGAAAGCTTAACACAATGAGCAGGAGTGCGTTTTTCATTTGATGGCAGTGGCCCAAAAGGATCAGATTGAGATCACGATGGCGGATGTGATCGAAGCATGTGGGAAGACTAGCCTCGGTAGCGGAGTATGAAAGTGGCAATTTTTCAGGGCTAAATTCTGTCTTGGCAGCTTGTTCATTGAAGAAAATCTCTTTTCATCGATTCCACATCGATCAACTCGGGGCGCTCTTTTTCGATTTTCTTGTAAAGTTGAATGACGTTGGTTACTCCGAATTTTTCGAAGATGCTCAGTTTATGCGTGCTGACCGTGCTCCATTTGATACCCAGCTGCGCCGCAATTTCCTTGGTCCATTTCCCGAGCAGCAGCAGTTTGATTATTTCGGCCTCACGGGGCGTAACTGTGACGCTCGCCTTCTTTTTTTCGGGATTTGCGACATTATTCAGGTAGCTGCGTGCGAGAAGGCTCTGCGTCTTGGCACTCAGGTATTTTTCCCCTTTCATAATAGTAAGGATCGCTTCGGCTACGGTATCGGATGGGGCGGCCTTTGAGAGAAACCCATCCGCGCCGGCGCTGAGGTATTCAATGGAATATTCCTCCTCTTTCATGGCGGTATGGATGAGGATCTTCACTTCCGGGCGAATTTGTCGAATAGTCGTTATCATTTTCGAACTATTTCCACCGGGAATATCAATGTCAAGAACGATGAGGTCGGTCTCGGACCGCTCCAAAATAATAAGCGCCTGTTCCAATGTCCGTGCAGAATCAATTTCGGCTTCCGGGATTTTTTCCTTAATAATTGCTACAAGAGCCCATAGAATAAGTTCATGATCATCGATCAAAAGGATTCGTAATGGCTGATTCATAGATGGATATATATTTTTACTGTGGAGATTATTCCACAATATTAGGGCTTCCCGGATAAATTCTGTAATAGCTGAAATTCGATTTTTTACTAGAATTCATTTCCCGGACGCTCTGGCAATCGAGCCGTACCAATCCCGGGGCTGCCCCCTTACCTTTGTTTTGTCGCGTAGTAGTAAATCTATTGTGTTTGATGACAACGGATTGCAATTGGATACGTAATAGACGGGCATTCCGATTCCCAGGCGCCGACCAAATCAATTTTTAACCAGACAAAACCATAGTTTGATGAAACAAATTTACTTCCATACAATTCTCAGGGCTGGCAGTTCAACCTGTGATCCCATATGCAAGTTCCCTGGCACAGCTAGTTACACGCGCAGGGGCGGCACCCTCCGTTCATTTTAGCACCCGGCAGCCCTCTGGCTTAACGAGGGCGGATGCGCTCTACGGCTATTCTCCGGAGTAAACTAGCGGGCTGTTCAATAAACAACATTAGTAGCGAAAGTATTTTAAACCGACAGGCTCGGCCGGGATCCTATTGCGCTGCCAAATCCTGTCGCCACAGGCGATAGCGGACCATTTGAATTTACATTTAAACACCATACAAATGATCACCAAACGACTACTCTCAAAATGGCATAAGCTGAAAGTATGCTGTGCCTTGACGCTTGGGGCAGGCATGCTCCTGGCATCTTCCGACCTAGTTGCGCAAGTGAAGATCGGTAATAACCCAATGGTCATTAATTCAAATGCGGTATTGGATGTCGAGAGCGCTACCAAAGGTATTCTCTTTCCAAGACTGGCACTTACTGCCACCGCCAATCCTGCACCGCTCGCCGCCCATGTGGCAGGGATGCAGGTTTACAACACAGCTACGGGTGCCGATGTGGACCCCGGTATTTACTACAACGACGGGACTAAATGGATAAGGATAGGTGCTGAAGCGGAAAAGGTGTTCTTTTTTGGCAGCGGGGCACCCACCGGAGCTTGTACAGTAGGAACCATGTATGTGGATACGCTTGAAAATAGTGCTACCGAAGGCGATACCTGGACCTGTATCGCAGGAGCCTGGGAGCCTTACACACCTCCTGTGACGCCTTCAACGACGCCATTCTACATTGCCGGGTCGACAGCCGACGCAAAAGGGAACAAAGTAAGCAGTATCTACCGCATGGGAAATGTAGGTTTAGGTGCAAAGAATCCAAGGAGCCGTCTGCATGTAGCGGGACAACTCCTGCTGACCAGAGATGGAGCCACGGCAGCTGGCATTCCTAACGGTAGCCATGCCCAGGGCGGCATTGTGGTGGCTTATACTCCGGGCAAGTCCTTCTTGGCGATTCAAAATTCGGGTACCGCAAATCTTCACCTGACAAAAAGGACGGCCATAAGCGGTGACGCATATGTGCGGTTTACCGTGGTTGGCGCCAATCATGGTACCATCACCTCCACCGGCGGAGGAGTTCAGTACAACACCACCTCCGACGTGCGCTTGAAAGAGAATATCAAACCTACCCACTACGGCGTCGGGGACCTGATGAAAATTGAGGTGAAGGATTACAACTACATCTCCAATAAACAAGTGCCGGTCACTGGTTTTATCGCCCAGCAGCTCTATGAGGTATTCCCAAGTGCTGTGACTGTTGGTGGCAAGGACGTTAAGACAAATCCGTGGAGTGTAGACTATGCCAAAGTCACACCACTGCTGGTGAAAGCCATCCAGGACCAGCAAAAACAGATCGAAAAGCTGAACGGACTGAAAGCAGCGAATGAAAAGCTGACAAGCCAAAATGAGCAGCTACGTGAAGAGCTCGGGAAAGTAGCCGCGTTGAATGCCAAACTGGAACAAATGCAGGCGCAACTCGCCCAACTGCTGACAGCGAACGGGAAACCGGCCGCCGAAAGCAAATAATCTAACCAAATTATTTATTGCCTATGAAAAGTATACACACAACCGTGCGCAGGTTCGTGGTTGTTGCAGCACTGATGTTGAGCGCCACGTGCTCCTTCGCGCAGGTGAAGATCGGAGATAACCCGACTATTATTAACGCGAATGCGGTATTGGACGTCGAGAGCGCTACCAAAGGTATTCTCTTTCCAAGACTGGCACTTACTGCCACCGCCAATCCTGCACCCCTTGCTGCCCATGTGGCGGGGATGCAGGTTTACAATACAGCTACCGGCGCCGATGTGGACCCCGGTATTTACTACAACGACGGGACTAAATGGATAAGGGTAGGTGCTGAAACGGAAAAGGTGTTTGTATACGGGTCTGGCAGCCCTTCGGGTAGTTGTACCACAGGAAACATGTACATAGATACGCTTGAAAATAGCCCTACCGAAGGGAATACATGGAGCTGTGTGGGCGGGACCTGGGTGGATTACAATCCCCCAACCAGTGGTTCGACGACCCCTTTCTACATTGCCAAGACCACAACCGACGCGAAGGGAAATAAAACCAGCTCGATCTGGCGTCGCGGCTATGTGGGTGTAAACATCAAAAATCCCAGGGCTAACATACATACTGTTGGACGGATACTGCTTACAAGAGATGGCTACGACAATGTAGGTTTAACCGATGGTTCTCACCCGATCGGTGGTGTGGTTAACTATTTTAATGGCACTAACCGTAATGCATATGTCGCCGTTCAAAATAACAATGCAACGCCTAACCTCTATCTGAACAAACAGCTTGCGTCCGCCGGTGATGTTTACGTAAGATTTGGTTTGCAGAGCAATGGCGCTACGGGCCCTGCGGGGACGATCAGTCGCGGTAGTGGTTATACGGTGCTTTACAATACCACCTCGGATGCCCGCTTAAAGGAGAATATCAAGCCCACGCATTACGGCATTCACGATCTGATGAAGATAGAAGTGAGGGATTACAATTACATCTCCGATAAGAAGGCGCCGACCACAGGTTTTATCGCGCAGCAACTCTACAAGATTTTTCCGGCGGCTGTGACGGTGGGCGGCAAAGACGCCAGTCAAAACCCATGGAGTGTCGACTACGGCAAGGTAACACCGCTGCTTGTGAAAGCCATTCAGGATCAGCAGGCGGAGATAGAGAAGCTGAAAAATCAGAATGAACAGCTGCAAGAAGAACTCACAAAAGTAGCCGCCCTGAACGCCAAACTGGAAGAAGTACAGGCCAGACTGGCCCGGCTGCTGACCTCCACGGAGCAATTGCCTGCTGCGAGCAAATAATTTAACCCCGGACATAAACACCCATCATCTATGAACAATTTACACAGGAGAACATTCAGGCTTCATTGTATTGCTGCTGCACTGGTGCTGAGTGCCGCGCTTGCCCAGGCTCAGGTGAAAGTCGGCGACAACCCCACTACGATTAACCCCGGATCGGTACTGGAACTGGAAAGTACCAACAAAGGATTGTTAATGCCCCGCATTTCGCTCACCAACACCACCACCTGGGGATTGCTGGGAACTGCCGCTGCGGGGATGCATGTGTACAACACCAATACGGCAATTACCTCAACCAACACCAGCTACCCGACGCTTTCAGCCAAAGTAGGGGAGTATTATTGGGATGGTACCGGATGGGTGGCAATTGGTCAGGCTGTCGTGTCGCCATATCTCAGGCTCAGGGGAACGATCGTAACGCCTACCAACGGTGCCAGCCAGGTGGTCGCTAATCTGACTGCCCAACTGACAAACGATATCGTTTATACGCCTGGCAGCGGGGACATTAAAATTAATAAGACAGGGATTTATTCCTATGCCGTAACGGGAATGGGGCCGCAGCAGCCCGGGGCACCAGGTGGAGTGTTTGATTTTTGTCATGCGATTTCGGTAAATGCTACAAGCATCGATCAGGCTTGCGGAAGAGCGGACCGCGGCGAAGGTACGTCGAGTACCGTTGCAGGAATATTCCGGTTGAATGCCAATGACATTGTAAGAATCACCATGTCAACAGCGTCGGGCTGGGCAGGGAATGGCGCGTATACATTTAGTGTCGCTCTGGCTAAACTAAGTGATTAATGCGCATCTCAACCGCCGAAAGCACATAATCAAACCCAATCACGTATTACCTATGAAAAGTATACACACGACCGTGAGACGACTACTTTTTGCATCAGCGATGCTGCTGAGCGCCACACTTTCATTCGCCCAGGTGAAAATCGGTGACAACCCCACTACGATTAATCCCGGATCGGTGCTGGAACTGGAAAGCACGAACAAAGGATTATTAATGCCCCGGATTTCGCTGACTAATACAACTGTCTGGGGTTTGCTGGGCACACCTGCTGCCGGGATGCACGTGTACAATACCAATACGTCCATCATCTCGACCAACACCGCTTATCCCACCCTGGAAGCTAAAATAGGGGAGTATTATTGGGATGGCACGGGCTGGGTGGCACTGGCGACAGTAACAAAGTCGACTGTTATCACCACCTTTCTGCAATCTGCCGGCGTGGTAGTCTCTCTGCCTTATGCTGTCAGCGCGGGGTATTGTAATGCGCTTTCCTGCGCTACCTATTTGAACTTAGGCGGGAGTTTTACGATCAGAAACGCCGCCAATGATGTGGTTATCGACTTTACCGGTTATTCAAACGTGACCAATAACACGACACCAGTTGCCTATAATTTCTTTTTAGCGATAGACAAGACCACGCCTGGTGTGTTTGAATCGATTGACGGCTTCTATTATACCGAAGTAGGGACCGGATGTGTCGGGAATAGCTTCAACTATAAAAGCGTTTTGAAAAACCTTCCTGCCAGGGCTGTTCCTTATCAGGCCAGGGTCTATTTGGCTCCCTGGGTGAACGGCGGAACGGTTGCCCAATTTGGTATGGGTGCTTCCGCCTTGGCGGGATGCGGTGGAGGCACGCCGGATAGGGAACGTTTGGTGGTTTCCGTAAGTCAGTAAATCTCACTTGACCACCGAAAGCAAATAATCAAAACCAAATCATTTATTGCCTATGAAAAGTAAATACACAACAGTGCGGCGATTGCTTTTTGCATCCCTGATGCTGCTGAGCTCCACACTTTCATTTGCCCAGGTGAAAATCGGGGACAATCCCACGATCATCAACCCCGGATCGGTGCTGGAATTGGAAAGCACGAACAAAGGCTTGCTGATGCCCCGCATTTCCCTGACCAACACAACCGTCTGGGGGCTGTCGGGCACGCCGGCGGCGGGTATGCATGTGTACAATACGAATGCGTCCATTGTTTCGACCAACACAGCTTATCCCACACTGGCAGCCAAAATAGGGGAGTACTATTGGGATGGTACCGGTTGGGTAGCGCTGGCCCCGCTCATTAAATCAACAACGGTAGAATCCTTTCAACAAACTACTGGCGTGAAGATTACGATCCCTTCAGGAAACACCGTTTGCAATGCGCTCAATTGCGCGACTTATCTTAACTGGACAGGAAACTTCTCCACTGTTCAAAACAAGAATGATGTCGTCCTGGATCTAACCGGATTGTATTCCGTAGCATCCAATAACTCCCAGCTTAGTTTCCAATTTTTTGTTGCCATGGATAAAACGACACCTGGGGTTATGGAATTGGTGAACACCTTTTATAACGGGCATTCTTAGCTGGGATGTAGTGCGGCTGATTTTAATTATAAAACCGTTCTAAAAGACCTACCTCCAAGAACATATAACGTCAGGATCTATGCTGCACCTTGGGTGAACGGTGGAGTTGCAGCGCAACTCGGCATTGGCATGCAGGCTGTTGCAGGGTGTGGTAACCCCGACCCGGCGAAGCAAAAGTTGATTGTCACTGTCAGCCAATGAAAGCATAAA
>CAMLNK010000215.1 GCA_946481035.1 uncultured Dyadobacter sp.
GGATCAACGTTGCAGTCACAAATACGTTCGGCAAATGCTCTTCCTCGATTTTAAATGTGAGCTCGGCAGCCTTTTTCTCGGTAGTCAGAACGTGCTGTTCGAGGACGTTATTACGCTCCACAGTTACGAGCAACCTTCCATCAAATGGCGTTTTGAACAATACCTTCGCGGATTCACCGGTTTTATACTGATTTTTATCGGTTTCCATCAGTACACGGCCTTCATTGCTCACTTCAAACGACGAATATTGGGTGTAACCGTAGCCGTAAGCATAGAAATTCGCGAGTGTGTAATGCGCGGCGCCCGGGCGGCGCACGCGTACCTCATACTCACCCGAAACCGTGGGCACGTAACGGAAAGTACCTTTCCCGCCCGAAAGCGTCAATTTGTTGGAATACACCAGCTTTTCATGCTTGCGCGAGGTGTATTGCAGGCGGTCATATTTCTTTTCAACAACCGTTTGATATTCCAAACGCACCACTTCGATGCTTGCGCTTGCGCCGTTCTGCAATGCGCCGTTTTTGCCAACACCCACAATATCAACGGGTACCGGGGCATTGGTACCCACATAAGTGTCGGGCAGGCGGATGCCGTAAAATACCGGCTGGGTGTACACGTCGAAGCGTTGCAGCCTGTTTACGGGCCTTCCGTTTTCGTCAAAAACGGTCACGTAAATTTTACCTTCCAGCACACCGATATCCTGCAAGCCGGAGAGTAGTGTAAACTGCTCGCTAGCCTGGCCTTGCTCGTTGGTAGTGCCCTGGCGGCTGTCGCGCTCGAAGGTGGTTTCGGCCGGAATATCAAATGTGTATTCAGGAAACCCTTTGGCAGAAAAGCCTTTTCGCTGCAACTGGAAATTCATTTCGTAGGTACGGTTGCTGGCGGGCGGGCCGAAAAGATTGGTAGCCGTAGCCGTCAGCGATACTTTTTGTCCCGAAACATAATCTTTCGCAGCACCGCTGAGATCCACTTTAATGCGATCGGGCATAAACTCTTCCACGCTTACTGCTTGCGAACCTAACAGAACCTCATTCGCATTGTACACTTCGAGAATGTAAGTACCCGTCAGCACGCCGGCTTCGAGCGGGATTTCCGATTCGACTGCCCCCTGGTCGTTGGTTGTCTTGCGCCATGTCCGGAATTCACGGCCGTTCGGAGTTAATAAGCGCAGTTTTAATGGCACTTTTCCGGCGGTTTTCCAGTCCTGGGTCCGTAATACGGTGTTGAAATGCATGGTTTCGCCCGGGCGGTAAATATCGCGCTGCCCATAGATAAATACCTGGTAACCCGACGCATTATCCCGCAAACCTTCCACATCGAACCGCGACGTGAGTACCTGCGTGTCTTCCAGCAACAAATAATTGAAATCATCTCCCGAGCTCGCCGTAATCATCGCAATCTTGAATCCCGGCGCTTTTTCACTCAGTTTATCGACGTGCGCGATGCCGTCGCCGTCTGTTTTGATGGTATGTACCGTCTGGTTATTCGAGCTGACAAGCGTCAGTTCAAGGTCTTTGATAGCCTCGTTGGTTTTAATGGAATTGGCAAAAACCCAGAGCTCGTCCTTGCCCTGCTTGGCAATGAGGCCAATGTCGGAAATGGAAACGAGCTTAGTGGCTCCGAGATATGCCTCTTCCTCCGAGTTCACCGCCACAAGGTACACGCCCTGCCGCTTGTTATCGTCCGGCAATGCAATATTCAATGCGGATACGCCCTTGTTTTTGGATAAATTTTCGGTTTCGACGGTCTTGTTTACGATCACGTCGCTTAGCTGGCTTTCGCGGTCGTCGCTGTAATTGAAATTCCCTGTCGGCTGCCAGTCGTCGCCCACGTATGCGTAGTCGCTCCAACGGTTGTTGTGGATATAATGCAGGATATTATTGGCGTACAACTTCGAAATGCGCACCTGCACTTTGGGCACATTCACGATGTTAACGCCAATATTCCGCGAGCTTTTGGACGACAAATACAAGCCCTTTTTGTTCGCGAACGAGATCGCCGCAGGCATTTTACCAAAAAACAGGTCGCGGGAAGCTTCCTCTTCCAAATTCTGGCCCAAAACGCCTTTCAACGACTGTTTCAGTTGCAGCACATAAGTTTCCGTTTCGTTAAATGCGCCGCGAAGAATGAAGCCATTCTCGGTCGGTTCCGTTTCCACCGACGCTTCGGGATTGACGGTAAAACTGCCCGCAATACTTTCCTTGTCGAGCTCCTGCGTGGTGACGATCCGCGCGTAACCCGCATTGTTTTCGAAACCGGTTTTAATATCCACCACTTCCAAATGCAGCGGGGATGGAATGCTGACGGTCCTCGCCAACGCATCCTGGCTGGTATAGGAAGTATTCTGCACCTTCACCCCCTTCTCGATCGCGATATTGACGGGCGTTTCATTGTTATCCGCCGGTACGACTTTTGCCAATGCCAGCGTAACCGACGACTCTTCTTGTGAAGGCAAAATCCTGTATTCCAATGCCTGACTTCCTGACAAAACCTTCAACTTCTCGGCCACATTCTGCCCGTTTACCGGGTAATTGAAATGCAGCCTCAGCCGCGCCTCCTGCCTCCCCGATTCCTTCGACAATGTCCACCAGCTTTCCGTTTCGACCAGTTGCAGGTAGGGAGTGTGGAAAGCGATCGGATCCTGGGACAGTTTGTACTTTTTATCCTTATCCGCTTTTTCCGTGATCAGCTCGGTCAGTTGTGCTTTGTAGGATGTAGCTGCGCCAAAACCTGCGACGGGCGAGAATACGAGCTCATTCGGGGCGGTCCATTTGAATTTCCCGCGAACAGCCGGTTCAAACGTCACATATTGCGTCGAATCCCAGTTGTTCAGCTCGGCCGTCGAAACGAGGTCCTTGTTGAAGGTAAATACGAGGTTTTGCGATTGCCCTACCTCTTCCGTAAAGTTGGTACCCGCAACGCGGATTTCGTTGAAAGAAGAGCAGCTACTAAAAAACCAGACAAAAAAGAGGCAGCAAAAAGAACACAGGATGGCAGTCTTTTTCATAGGAAAGGAGATATAAAAAAACGGATGATTTTTGTAACCAAACCATCCGCCTAAATTAAACTATACAAGTTAATTCGCTTTAAATAACCGCTTTCAAATGATTCAACGGTGCCGCTGTGAGATTTAGCGGCAACCCTTGTTTCAAAACGCCTGCATTACCTCCTCGATCGGCTTCGCCCCTTCGAAAAATGAAAGCAGCCGCACGAGAATCCCTTCCACCACTGCATCCGGGCACGACGCGCCGCACGTGAGCATAATGCGCACGGGAGCTTTTTCCGGAATGTAATTTTCAGTAACCGTTTCTTCCTTTTTATGCAGGTCGAAATGGCGGATCAGTTGCCTGTCCAGGATTTTATTAACTGATTCGATAAAGTATGTCGGGAACTTCTGTTCGCACAGCTCGACCAAATGCGAGGTGTTGGAACTATTATAGCCGCCTGCTACAATCACCAGGTCGGCATCGTGCGTGAGCAATGCGTAGGTAGCATCCTGATTATCGTTCGTGGCGTAGCATAGTGTGTCGCGTGTATTCGCGAAACGGTCCTCCACCTGCTCCGGACGCAGGCTGTAATGCTTTATCATCACATTTTTGAGGTAATCGGCAATGCCTTGCGTGTCGGACGCCAGCATGGTGGTCTGGTTCACGACGCCGATGCGTTGCAAGTCCTTTTCAGGGTTGAAACCCTCGGAATATTGATTTTTGAAATCCTCGAAAAACTGCGACGCCGGTCTTTCGCCCGTCACATATTCGGCCAGGATCTCCGCCTGTTTCATATTTTCGACCACCACAGTCGGTGCGTTTTCCTTACTATGCGAGAATGTAGCCCGGGTTTCTTCGTGGTTGGGCTTTCCGTGGACAACGATGGTGTAATCTTTCTCTCCGATCTGTGCCGCCCGGTTCCAGACTTTCTCTACGAACGGGCAGGTAGTGTCATATACATACGCATCGACGCCGAGTTCCGAGAGTTTCTGCTGGTTTTCGACTGTTGTTCCAAATGCGGGAACGATCACAATATCCTCCGCAGTAAGCTCCTCCCAGCCGATCAGCTGGTTGCCTTTGGTATCCATAATAAAATCAACGCCGCGCTCTACCAGGTCGCGGTTCACATCCGGATTATGGATCATTTCGCTCAAAAGGAAGATCCGCTTGCCCGGGTTTTCGGCAATGGCTTTGTAGGCAATATCGATCGCATTCTCTACCCCGTAACAGAATCCGAAATGGCGTGCGATCAGAAATTGTACCGGTCCGAAGTCGAGCACGGTAGGCGAAAAATCCCTTTTCAGCTTGTCGTTTTTACGACGAAACTCCTTGATCGGCGTGATAATGCGGCTCCGGTAAAAATCGGGGATATTGAAAGTTTTCATGTACTAAAATCGGTAGATTGCATCAAGGCAGTGCAAAGATAATCCTGCCTTTACTAAGAACAACACGGTATGCTCCTTTGTTCGGCATGCAGCATTTTGAAAAATTTTTTAAAACAAATGCAACTTGCCGAAGAATCGCTTGTCTTTGATTCAGAACGTTCAAAATATAAACCTTCTGCTTGAAAACACAAATTTACCCCGACCGGCACGTCGAACTGGTAGAGCGTTGTAAACTCGGAGAGCGCAAAGCGCAGTACGAGCTTTATAAACATTACTCGAAAGCCATGTTCAACATCTGCATGCGGATACTGAACCATTTGGGAGAGGCTGAGGATGCTTTGCAGGAGGCCTTCGTGGATGCATTCACGAACCTCCACCAGTTCAGGCAGCAGTCGACGTTTGGGGCGTGGTTGAAGCAAATCGTGGTCAATAAGGCTATCAATCACATGCGGAGCAGGAAGGTAAAATGGGTGGAAATCGACGAATTCCACGAGACTTTGGAGCAAAGCGACCGTAATGAGGATTCTTTCGGACTGGATGAGAGCGACACGACGCTCGAAATAGAAAGGGTGCGCAACGCGGTACAAAAATTGCCGGATGGTTACCGGGTGGTACTGAGCCTGTATTTGTTCGAAGGCTACGACCACGAAGAAATCGGTGAAGTGCTCGGGATCAGTGAAACCACCTCCCGGACGCAGTATATGCGGGCCAAGCGTAAATTGACCGAGATGCTGGTACGGTGACGGAACGGTCGAGAGTGGTCATGTTTGGTCAGGTGTAGTCAGCGAGTAGTCAAGTGTGGTCAAGTGTGGTCAAGAATAGTCAAATGAAAGAGAAACAAAACATGACAATACTTGACAAAACATGACGACAAATGACAATACCTGACTGCGCGGCGGACCGCAACAAATGACAACCTCTGACCAAAAGTTAGATTTTGCAAAACACGAATTACGATACTTACCTAAAACTCTTACGGATTTGAGACTATTATTTACACTTGACAAGTTAATTAATCTATGAAAAATTCTTCTGATAAAAAGGATCGATTGGAGCGGTTTGTGCGTGATAACAGGGATGGATTTGATACTTTCTTACCGCAGGATTCTTTATGGAGCCAGATTGAGAGCCAATTACATAACGAGATTCCGATAGTACCTGAGAGATCGAAAAAAAAAATCAGGCGTCTGAGTAACCCCTATTTCGACTGGCGTATTGCCGCGGGGGTCTTCCTGGCGCTCGGAATCGGGTTTCTGGTTTACCTCAATAACGAATACGGCATTACCCGTGATCCGCGCGTGGCCCTGAAAGTTCCCGCATATGCCCGCGAATTCAATCAATATAATGTTGCAATAGACCAAAAAAGGGAGGAGATCATCAAGCTGGCCCGGAACAATCCGGAGCTCTACAAGGATTTCTCCGCTGATTTGGAAAGTCTGGAATCGAACTATAAAAACCTTCGGTCCAACTTATCGAACGCCCCTAACCAGGAAGCACTGCTCGAAGCAATGGTTCAGAACCTGCAATTACAGGTGGATCTGCTGAACCAACAACTGGAAATTTTGCAACGCATTAACAAAGTGAAAAATGATAACGATAAAGAAAATAGCGACGCTCCTGTTATTTAGTGTGATCGCCACACTCCCGCAGGTAGCCAGCGCAGCCCTCGATCCCGACGATTCCGAACAGAACGGATTGATAGAGAAGCGAAGGAATATTGTGAAGGTATTTGACGTCAAAAAGAGTGACGCGCTTGAAGTGGACAACCAGTTTGGTCTCGTAAAAGTGAATTTGTGGGCCAAGGAAGAAATCAAAGTGGAGATCGTCGTTACCGCCAATGCGCCCTCCGACAACCGCGCTGCCGAATACCTAAGTTCGGTGAATATCGATGAAAAACGCGTCAAAAACGTCATTAGCCTCACTACCCGCATTGATCGCAACCAATTCGGCAACAACGGCTGGAACAAGAGCAAGGGTGACAAGAACTTCATCCAGATCGATTACACGATCTACATGCCGAAAGAGAATTCGTTGACGATACGGAACGAATTCGGGAACACCGATATCCCTTCCTTCTACGCGCCGCTCACCGTATTCTCCAAGCATGGCAATTTTATGGCCACGTTGCTCGAAAACCCCGATAATATGATCGATGTGCAATTCGGGAGCGCCAAAATAGGTAAAATGGACGGCGGTAGGCTGGATTGCCAGTATTCCAATGTGAAGCTCGATCAGGCGAAGAAAGTCTGGCTGAGCAACAAGCACGGTGAATTAATGATCGGCGATGTGGTGAATCTGGATGCCGCCATTGATTATTCAGGGGCTAAAATCGGTACGATCCGCGGTACCGGTAAGATCAAGCTTAACTATTCGGGCAATTTCAAAATTGAGGAATTGACGCATTCAGCGCAGAATGTGGATATTCAGGCACAATATTCTTCGATCGTATTGCCGGCGGAAGCTAACCAGTTTAATGTGAGCGTGACGTATGGCAAGTTCAGTTACCC
>CAMLNK010000216.1 GCA_946481035.1 uncultured Dyadobacter sp.
AAGGTACTCGTCGTCCGGATTGATTCGCACCCATTCGGCAAGCTCCTGTTTCTCCGGCTGGTCCAGCGTTCCGTTGATCAGTTTTCCAATTAAAATTTCGATCCGTTCGTCAGGCATAAAATATCTTCATTCCGGTCATTGCCATTATTTTAATTTGGCCATCCTATTTTTCTTCAAGCCAATAACAACCGGTTCTACCCGATTGCCAAATGAAAGACAACCGGCAAAAAGCCAGGGACTAGTCCAAGCGAAAATTTTTTTGAATTATTTTTTCAAAGAGAGCAGCATCGCCACCACAAGCAGCGAATCGGCATGACGGCGCAGCTGGGTACGGATCGTGGCCATCGCCTGCACGATGTGGTTTTTGACCGTATTGGGGGATATTTTGAGCAGTTCGGCAATTTCCTCATGACTTTTTCCCTCTTCGCGGCTCAGGTGGTAGACGGCCCGCTGCTGGGGCGGCAAAGTATCCACCACCGACTGTAAAACCTCTTCCACCTCCCTGGCTGCCAGCATTTCCTGTGCATTGTTGCTTCCCAGCTCACCGTCTCTGAACATTTCAGCTATAATGGCCGTTTCATGCGCCATTCGTTTGAAATGGTTGAGCACATGGTTTCGGGACATGCGGAAAAGGTAACTGCCGAAATTCTCGATCGAACCCAGCGACAGGTGGTCTGCCCAGAGCTTCATGAAAACGTCCTGGACAATGTCCTCGGCCAGCATTTCCGAACCGGTCAGGCGGAGCGTATAGCCATAGAGTTTGCTTTTGTAGCGGTGAAAAAGCGCAACAAAAGCAGACTGACTGCCCTGGGCGGCAGAGAGTATCAGGTATTTGTCGCTATCCAAACCAGCCTTGCTCAAATCTCAAACAGAACTAAAAATCAGTAAGTAACCACCCAACAATATATTATTTGGAAATTTACGAAAATTTAGGTAAAAACCTTCAACCTAGTGCCATAACAACCAAACAAAAGCAACTACCCGCCCCGATACAGCCTACCGACCATGCCCTGACCGTACATTTGAGACGGCATTACCGTGAGCGAACCATTACTGCGTCTTCTTTTTCGATGTTCGGCTCGGTATTATTTGGCCTCTACTTCCAAACGCAAAGAAATAGAGCCCATAAACGAAATTGGCCGAAGTGAATCCTTCGGCCAAAGTTAACTACTACATCTAGAATGAAGCTCGAATAGAATCGAGGTTTCCGGGTTAATGCGTATGATGGCTATCCCGCTGTGAAGGCTTTTCCCGTTCGCGAAGCATTTATTTTTTAAACACTTTGATTGATTTTGACCAGGTTGTGCCTTTTAGCTGAACTACATATAAACCCGGTTTAAGAGCGGCGCCCAAGGTCAGCGTCTTGGTAATGCCCGAATGCCTAATCGTTTCGACGGCGTTACCTGCGGCGTCGAAAAATACAATTTCAACCGGCTCACCCGAATCCGGCACATCGAGCTTGAAATTGGAGACAAAAGGATTTGGATAGGCATTCATTTTCAACGCCCCGGCTTCTCTCGTCGAGCTATTTTCCTCACCCAGCGCAAGGCGCGCGCCATTTTGTCCATTTGCCACCGTTGCACTCGACCACTGCTGGTTGGAACTACTGCTGGTCTGCCATTGGCCCATGTCGACGCCGTCCGTCGACTGCCCCAGACCGTCAATGTAGAGTCCTGTCGCACGGTTCTTCAATTTGACGTAGCTGCCTGCGGTTTCCTGAGACCATTGCTGGTTAAAACTGCTGCTGCCCGCTTTTTGAACGACTCCCGCGCCATTGACGGAGCTTCCGTTTCCATCCAGGTACAAGCCCGAAGCCCTGTTTTTGATCTTCACATAACTTCCGGCCGCCTCAACCGTCCATTGCTGAGCAGTGCTGCCGCTGGAATGCCACTGACCCGCGAGTGAACCATCCGTGAAACGATACATGCCGTCCAAAAACATACCGGTCGCCCGGTTGACCAGGGTAGCATAGGAAGTGACAGGAGCTTTCAGGAGAATGGCTGTCGTAGAAAGTGCCGGAACCGTGATCGTAAGTGAATTTGCATTCACAGCGACTGTACCTTGTTGCAAGGCATTTTGCGTGTGTGAGACAAACGTCTCGGTTGCCGGTAAGGAGGCCAGTCGCAACGTTTGGTAATTTCCGTTGGCAACATTGAAATTGCTGAGACTGATGGTGACCGTGCGGGAGCCGCTCATGTCACGGTTTACCAGCATTACAGTTAGTGAGTCTGCATTTTCATTTACCGAGGAATAGGCTGAAACCGTATTTTCGAGCGAAGACGTGCTGGATACGCTGTATTTTTTTGCATTGCGGCTGAACAAGTGTAGCGTTTCCCACATGCCGACAGACCAGTTCCATGGTGAAAATAATTCGACGCCCTGGTTTGCGAATGTACCCAAATGCGATGCATAAATAACCGATTCCAGGCTTGGGTTGCTGCTGGACATGGTGCCCCATTCGCTCAAACCCGCCGTGATACCGTGGTTGGCGCCGAAATGCTCGGTTAACCAGCCATCGATGCGCTTGAATATGTATTGCTTGGTAAGAGAGGTATCCCACCCGCCGGTGCTGGTTTTGATCCCGTTTGAACCCGGATAGTCGTAGGTTTCATCATAATAGATCCGGTGGCCTTGCAATGCCTCTGCGTCGTTGTTATAAAATGGATAGTTGTGAATGTCCAGCACATCTACCAGTTTAATGCCGGTCGCTTTATATTCATCGCCTAGGCGTTTGATGAAATACTCGATCCAGGGATAGTACCTGCCGTTGAGGTATATACTTTCGTTGGACCATTTGTACCATTGCCATTCGGAAGTCGTGACCGGTCCGCAAAGTTTGATGCCCGGATAGATCGCCTTCGCCTTTTTTGCCAGTTCAATGTATCGGTCCACAAATGCAGCGGCCGATAGCTGCGCGGGCATGGCCCAGTCGTGCGTGCCGTTCCATATGTCGACCTCATTATCCATATTCCAATACACGAACTTATTTCGGTTGAACCCTTTGCCATTAGTTCCAAACCAATGGTTCAGGATGCCCACCGACGAGTCGGCCGGCCAGGGCTTGGAAAATAAATCCTTGTTTCCCTCCACCAGCGCGGCGCCGGAGGCATTGGGATTCGGTGTCCCTCCGCCCGCCAGATTCTGATGATAACCATTCCAACCGGGATGCGCCTGCATATAATCCCAGTCGGGGAAGTTATTCTGCCCGGTGGATGCCACTCTTCCCAGCAGCTGAAAGGCAAACATGCCCTGAACATTGGAAAAGTTGTTATTGATCTTTTGCGCGGCAGCATCCCAGTCGGCACCATAGACATTATTAAACCAGTCGGGATGAACCGCAAGCTTCGCGCGCCAGTTGTACGCGGATGCATTATTACCCCCATTCATGCGCGCGAAGCGCAGCCCTGCGTCTTTGTAGAACTGGCTCGTCTGGTCCAGAAAATCATTCTTCCCGTAAATGTTCGGAGAAATCAGGCGTTTATTTTGCGCTGCATTCACTGAAATTGTGACATTCTGCGCGGAGGCCGTGATCGTTGCGCATAACAACGCCCATCCCAGGCACAATTGGGCCAGGTAAAGTACTCGTTTTTCCATCTTGAATTTCGTTTAGTTGGTTTGCTTTCTCTTCCTCTTTGAATTATGGGAGGGTATGCATTCACCAGGATTCCGCTGGCCGGAGGGGTGGCCAGCGGATGGAATTGAGTTTTTAACTGCCAGCGTAACGTTAGCTGCTGGTTATTCTATCACTACTTTAAAAGTGTAGGATCCCAATGAAACCAGATATAGTCCTTTGGGCAGATGAGCGGTTTTGTAGCTGGTCGCCGAAAAGTCAGCTTTTTCATCTACTACGACTCCCGCCATATTTCGGACAGTCAATCGCCTTTTTGCAGGAGGGAGATCAAAATGCAATACCCCGCTGGCCGGATTCGGGTAGGCGACACCTTTAATACCCGAGTCATTTTTTATATTAATACTTCTCGAAAACGTATAGCTTTGGTCAACATCCCACTGCTTCAACCGATAGTAGGCATTCACAAGAGGTTGTTTATCAACAAACTGATAGTTAATCTTGGCCGACACAGTGCCTTTGCCTGCTATGAAACCGATTTTTTCGAACGCCACCCCATTCACACTTCTTTCGACATCAAAGCCTTCATTATTGACTTCCTCCGCCGTGCTCCAAAACAGTACATTCCCTTCGGATGATGCCTTTCCCGAAAAGCTGATCAGGTTTACAGGCAGTGTGGTCTGGTTTGCCAGCAGGATGGCCGTTGTGGACAGTGCGGGTACTGTGATGGTCAGGGAATTTGAGTTGACGGCTGCCGTACCTTCCTGCAACGCATTCTGTGTGTCAGACACAAATGTCTCGGTTGCCGGTAATGAAGCCAATTGCAGGGTTTTGTAATTTCCATTGGCAATGGTGAAGTTGCTCAGATTGATGGTAACCGTGCGGGGCGCATTCATATCACGATTGACGAGCATGACCGTCAACGAGTCGGCGCTTTCACTGACCGACGAATACGCAGAAACCGTGTTTTCGAGTGAAGAAGTACTCGCTACGCTGTATTTTTTGGCGCTACGACTGAACAGATGCAGCGTTTCCCACATGCCCACAGACCAGTTCCATGGCGTAAATAGCTCAACACCATGGTTGGCAAATGTACCCAAATGCGAAGCGTAAATAACTGATTCAAGGCTTGGATTGCTGCCGGACATGGTACCCCATTCGCTCACACCAGGGGTTATGCCGTGATTAGGGCCGAAATGCTCTGTCAGCCATCCGTCGATACGCTTGAAAATGTACTGTTTTGTGATGGAGGTATCCCACCCGCCATTCATGGTTCTGATCCCGTTCGAACCCGGGTAGTCATAAGTTTCATCGTAATAGATCCGGTGCCCCTGCAATGCGGCGGCATCATCACCATTATACCAGGGGTAGTTGTGAATATCCAGCACGTCTACCAGTTTCATGCCGGTTGCTTTATACTCATCACCAAGGCGTTTGATGAAATATTCCAGCCAGGGATAGTACCTGCCGTCGATCACGATACTTTCATTGGACCACCTGTACCATTGCCATTCGGAAGTCGTTACCGGGCCACAGATCTTCACATCGGGGTCGATCGCTTTCGCCTTTTTCGCCAGTTCAATGAAGCGGTCCATAAATGCGGAGGCCGATAGCAACGTCGGCATAGCCCAATCGTGCGTTCCGTTCCAGATATCTACCTCGTTATCCATACTCCAATAGCGAAACCGGCTTTGGTCGAGTCCTAAGCCATTGGCTCCAAACCAGTGATCCAGGATCGCTACCGAAGAATCGGCCGGCCAGGGTTTGCTGAACAGATCGATATTTCCGTCGACCAACGCCTGGGTCCCGCCGGCCGGGTTGACTTGCCCTCCACCCGCCAGGTTCTGGCCCACTCCCGACCAATACTGCGCCTGATTATATTCCCATTCATTGAAGTTGTTGGCGTTATTGGATGCAACCCTGCCCAATAACTGAAAGGCAAACATACCCTGCATGTTGGAATAGTTGTTATTGACCTTTTGGGCTAATGCATCCCAGTCGGCAGGGTACACATTGTTGTACCAGTCGGGATGGACCGCCAGCTTTGCGCGCCAGTTATAGGCGGATGCATTATTGCCTCCATTCATGCGCACAAAGCGCAGCCCCGCATCTTTATAGAATTGATCTGATTTGTCAAGGAAATCATTTTTCCCGTATATGTTTGGGGAGATCAGGCGCTTTTCCTGCGCTGCATTCACTGAAATAGTTACATTCTGAGCAAAAGCCGCCGTCGAAATGCTGCACAGCAAAGCCCCGGCCAGGCACTTTTTTGCCAGGCAAAGTAGTGGGTATCCCATTTTAAAATTACTTTCGGATATAGTTGTAAATAGCCATTTCTGATTTGACCGGGTCCCGGAAGCCAAGCTGCATCCTGTCCTCTTTGAGGCTGATCACATAAGCCTTAGCATACACCTGGTCCCTGCCCATATTTAGCGGCACTACATTGATGAATGACATGGTCTTCGTCTTAACATCAAAAAAGTAGCTGCCCGAGAACGTCCCGCTTTTGCTTATTCCTTTCTGGCTCACCTTCACCACGGGCTCGGCTGTTTCGCTTTTTAAGCCCAGCGTCATGGTACCGTAATCCTGCGCGGCGCCCATCCAGCTTTCATAGTTCGGATCGTACAGCCAACAATCCCCTCCTGCTTTGCTGCATTGATTATCCCAGCCATAATCGACGCCCGAGAAGTACAACGGGCCTTTGAATTTGCTTGAAACACCTTTGGCATCCAGGTCGAGTACCCAGGTTTTTTCCTTACCAATTCCGCCGGTAAGCAGTTTGAACACGGGGTCTTTGTAGTATTCCAGAATAGCAGGGTCGAAAATTCGGATGGAATAATCAGTCGTATCGACTGCTGTGCCATAAGTGATTTTGTTCGCCAGCAAAGGATCGGCTCCGGTAAAACTGCCGGGGACTTTCACGATCACACTCGAATCGGTGTAGATAATTCCAGCCAAACTGGCGTCCACACCCTGGAATGCTATTTTGGTCGCTTTTTTGAGGTTATAACCTACGATATTGATCGTTTGGCCCGGAACGATGGTGTTGAGGACCGTATCCTTTGGCGCAGCAGCGTAGTTTCTCACGCGCGAGATCATAGGCGCGCCGGTGATGTTGATCGTAAAGGAAGCCGAGCCGCTGCCGTTCACAACAGTAACGACATTCACCTTTTCCCTAGCCACAGAATCGAACGGGATCGCGGGCACCTGTACCACAATGCTTTGAGCCGTAAGCAAGGTTTGGTTAATGGTTGCCGCGATACTACCGAAATAGACCTGTGAAACATCTCCCAGGTTTTGCCCGAG
>CAMLNK010000217.1 GCA_946481035.1 uncultured Dyadobacter sp.
CGACGATGTTCTTCTCGGCTATTACCGCATTCACGTTGCAATCCATCCGGAAATATTGCTGCGCAGAAAGCCAGGCACAAATCGATTCGATTATCGCATTGGTCACCGCCAACTATCCCGATTTTCAGAACAAAGACGGTTTGAAAACCTATAATTTCTGGAAAACCAAACCTTCCCGGCATTTCCCGAACGGTCGCTGGTTCCACCGTTTCGAGCATTTCCGCATTCCCGACGATATTGACGATACAGCATTTGCCTATCTGACGACCAATCCTTCGGAGGAAGAATTGTTTTGGTTAAAAGAAAAACTGACGCTCCATGCCAACGGTACTAAGCTGTGGATCAAGAACACTTATCCCGAATACCAGCAGCTGCGCGCCTATTCTACCTGGTTTGGCAAGAATATGTACGTGGAGTTCGACGTGAGCGTGCTGAGTAATATGTTGTACTGCATTTTGCATTACAAACTGCCCCTGAATGGGCATGACGAAGCCAGTTTCGAATATATCCGTTCGGTCATTGAAACGCGTCGGTATATCAATGCTCCCTTTCGCTGCGCGCACCAATACCCCCGCACGCCGCTGATCATTTACCATGTTTCGAGGCTCATGGCTGCATTCAAGCCGGCCGCATTGTTGCCGGTTTGGGAACAGCTGGCGAACGATACCGAAAACCTTTTGAAAATTACCCGCAACCGCATGGACAGGGTTTTACTGACCACCTCATTGATGAGGCTCGGTCGCGCTGCGGAGCGGATTCCGGTGGAGGATTTTTCCAAAAATGATTTCAAAGGCTTTTATTTCTTCATAGCAGGGCTACTGACGGCCTACGAAAATCCGGTGCTTTACAGGTTGTCCGTCAACCCGCTCGTACACATGCATTGGACGTGCGAGGCGCATTGCTGGACGCTCCTGGCGGAATACGAGGCACTTTGGAACCAGCAGCAGCCCAATGGTGCTTTACCATTATCTAATCCCAGTTAGCAAATGGCAGACCATACCATATCATTGAGGCTCCGCGAGATCATCCGAGAAACCGACGACGCCAAAACCTTCGTGTTCGAAACGCCCGGCGGCAGTACGCTCAACTACAAGGCCGGCCAGTTCCTCACCTTCCTCATCGACATGCACGGCCACGAGGTGCGCCGCTCCTATTCTATGAGTTCGGCGCCGGGCGTGGATGCATTTCCTGCCATAACGGTCAAAAGAGTGCCTAACGGGGAGATTTCACGGTTCTGGATCGACACTGTGAAAACCGGGGATACTTTCAAAGTACTGGCGCCATCGGGCAGGTTTGTACTGGAAAAAGAAGATACCGGCGCCCGCGACATTGTGCTGATAGGTGCAGGCAGCGGCATTACACCGCTTTTTTCACTGTTAAAACAAACACTCACCCAGGAACCGGAAAGCCAGGTAACACTAATTTACGCGAGCAGGAACGTCCGCAACACGCTTTTCTGGAACCAAATTACCGACTGGCAAGAACGATTTCCCGAAAGGCTGCGCGTGATTCACATTCACAGCCAGCCTGCCGAGGACTGGGCGGGCATTCAGGGACGCATTAACAACACACGGCTGGAACAGCTCGTTGCTAAATCCATCCGATTTAAACGCGAAGACGCCCGCTTCTTCATCTGCGGGCCGTTTGAACTGATGCGTTCTGCCGGCATTACCCTTCATTTCATGGGCTTCCACAGCGAACAGATCCGCAAGGAGAATTTCGTGATCCCCTCCCCGCCTCCACCGCCGCCCGTTTCGAATCCGCACCGCATTACGCTTGATTTCCGCGGCTCGAAGTACGGCCTGCTTGTCCCGGCGCATTCGACGGTGCTGGACGCCGCGCTGGCCGAGGGAGTACAGCTCCCGTACAGCTGCAAAGGCGGGCGCTGCGCCTCCTGCGCGGCCGTGTGTACGAGCGGGCAGGTGCATATGAGCGTGAACGAGGTCCTCACCGACCGCGACCTCGCCGAAGGCTGGATATTGACCTGCTCTTCCTACGTCGACAGCGACGACGTTACCATCGAATTCAGGCAGGAATAAAACAAAGAAGCGTACAGACGATGCCGTACGCTTCAATTAGGTTTAGGATTAGAGGAAATTCAATGAATGAATTCCTGAAAAGGTTAAGTGTTAGGAATATTAAAGAATAAAATTTTCTTTCTTATCTTATTTACAAAATTACTTGCCAAATTGGTTTTTCCTAACAAAATTTAAAAAAGTGTTCGAGCACGCATTTAAAAAGACTCACTGTGCTCGTGCACAATAGTTACTACGAATAGTAATTTTTAGTCAGGTAAAGCTAATGGCAGCACTTGAAATCTCAAATTTATTATAGAAAAAATTTGAAAAATTTTGTTCGACATAGTTGCCTTTCACTAGAAACACACTATTTCGCCCATCTTCATAATTACTTGTTAGATTTGCCGAACGGAACTGAAAAATCGCTGAATAATAGTCGAGTGTGAAAAAGAAAATTGTCAGAATCAAAGATATAGCGGAAAAGGCGCAAACCTCCAAAGGCACAGTGGACCGCGTTTTGCATAACCGCGGCAGAGTGGCCGACGATGTACGCGAGCGAATCCTGGCCATCATTAAAGAGTTGAATTACGAGCCGAACCTGATTGCCCAATCCCTGAAATCGCAGCGGGCTTTCAATCTCGCAGCCCTTATCCCCGACCCCAGCCTCGACTCCTATTGGGAAGCACCGCATAATGGCCTTGAAAAGGCCGAGAAAGAGCTCCGGCAGTACGGGGTACACATTACCAAGTTGATATTCAATTCGCATTCCGACACTTCTTTTATCGCCAAAGCAAAGGAAGTAGCCCGCGAACATCCCGACGGCCTGCTGATAGCTCCGATATTTTACAAAGAGGCATTGCCGTTTTTCAAGGAATGGGCCGATTTGGGCATTCCGTATGTACTTTTCAACACGCAGATCGAGCATGTAAAGCCATTGTGCTACATCGGGCAGGACTCGTACCGAAGCGGGTCATTGGCGGCCAAAATCCTCCGTTTCGGGTTGCATTCGCCGGCCACCGTACTTGTGGCGCACGTGAATGAGGATATTTCAAACTCAGCGCATTTGATCACCAAGGAAGAAGGTTTCCGCGACTATTTCAAAGGAGAACAGCTTGATGATACATTCAAGGTCATCAGTAAGGAAATCAACTTTCCGGATGAGGAAGGCCCCGATAAGCAGCTCGACGAGCTCCGCAAGCAATATCCCGACCTCGGCGCGATATACGTCACCAATTCAAAAGCATTTGAAGTAGCCGCTTATCTCGAAAAGAATGCATTAAAGGATATCAAACTGATCGGGTATGACCTTATCGGCCGCAACCAGCAATACCTCAATAAAGGCATTATCGACTTTCTGATCAATCAGAACCCGCTCGGACAAGGTTACTGGGGCATTCACCAGTTAGCAAACCATTTGATTTTCAAAAAGGAGATCCCGGCGATCAAATTCCTGCCGCTCGATATTATTACGAAAGAAAACCTGGATTACTATCTCGATCCGCAGTGATAAGGTACTGAAATGTCAGGAGTTGTCAGGTGTGGTCATTTGTAGTCAGGTATTGTCAGGTGTGGTCAGGTGTAGTCAGGTGTGGTCAGGCGTGGTCAGGCGTGGTCAAGGGTAGTCAGGAGAAAAAAGTCAGGAGTTGTCAGGTGTAGTCATTGACCCTTCAATAACTTACCTACTGACAATTCCTGACTATCAATGACAACTCCTGACTATCAATGACAATTCCTGACTACCAATGACAATTCCTGACCCTCATTGACAATTCCTGACCCTCACTGACAATTCCTGACCCTCAATGACAATTCCTAACTACACCTGACAACGTCTGACTTCTCCTCCAAGCTACCCATACATCCCAACGTTATAAGTCGCCAAACTGACTATACATTTCTTTGAGCTTCGGCTCGGTTTCTTTGGCTCGGATGTCTTTGCGGAGCGCGGTCACGCCCTGAATGTCGGTGAGCAGCCCCAGCGCCTGGAATGCCCCGAAACGTACGAAATACGAAGAATTGTCGCGCGCGAGGCCTTCGAGGATCGGAATGCTTTTACGCTGGATGTCTTGTTTGGATTTAATGAGGTATTTGCCAAAAACTTGCAGGAAGTTATATTTCTCCGTAGGCTTCATGGCCTTCATTTTGGTAAGGAACCAGTCGAAGCGCTCCGGTTGGGCAAGGCCCGCATAATAGTTACCTACCGAGGTAATAATGGCGTCGTTGGGCGAATTTTCGAACTGCGCCGCTACTTCCGCCGCGTCGTTGGGCTGACTCATAAGGTACTTCTCAATGGCTACCGAGGCCACCAGATACGAGCTATCCGTCAACGCCGCTTTGAAAATCGGGTCACTGTTATTATCCCCGAAAGAAGCCAGGGTAATGATCGCTTCCGAGCGTACTTGCGGATGCGGGTCTTTTTGTGCGCGGTTTTGGATTACTTTTTCAATATCCGCAAAGCCTTCCCCGGCATATTCAGCAAAGTTACTGATCGCCATCTGACGTAGTTTCCAGAAAGGATCGTCCATGGCCTTTACCAGGATTTTGCGTGCGGTCGTATCGGTCAAAGCACCTTCCAGCGAGGACAGCGCCTCGTATTTATGCAGGAAACGGTCGGAATTCACATATTGAAACTCCATTTCCGGCCTGTTCTTCTCATGCTCCACCACGGCCAGCAAGTTCGCATCAGCATCGAATATCACCAGGTCGGGCTTTTTCGCAGCGGGGAATTCGAGCGTCTGGTTCACTTTATCCACCACTACATCGTAACGGCTCTTTTTGCCTGAAACCCACACATCCACCTTCACCGGTAACCGGTAAACCGTTGTAGCCGTGGTATCCTGCGTTTGTTTTACTTTCAAAACCACCTTCGACTGTGCCGGCACAAATTGCTGATCGATCTTCAACTGCGGATGTCCCGGTCTGTGGAACCACTGATCGAAAAACCAGTTCAGGTCCTGGCCTGTGACTTTCTCGAAGGAAATGCGCAGCTCGTCTATCTCGGCTGTCCCGAATGCATGGGATTTGAGATACTGCTGCAAGGCCGCAAAGAATGCATCGTCCCCCACCAGCGAACGCAGCATATGCAAAATGCGGCCTCCTTTGGCATAGGAATGCGCATCGAACATATTTTCGCGGTCCTTATAGAAATAGCGGATCATCGGCACCTGCTTTGTTTCCGATTCGGCCAGGTATTCTTTCGTTTCCTGCAAATTACCCCAGTCAGCTTCGAAGCGGCCGTCGTTGTATTCGCTCCAAAGGTATTCGGCATAATTGGCAAACGACTCATTCAAAGGCAATTGCCCCCATTCTTCGGCCGTCACATAGTCGCCGAACCAGTGATGTGCCAGCTCGTGGGCGATCACTGCGTCGGAATTGCCGTCTACCAGCGAACGAGCGTCGTTCTGCACGCCTTCCTCGTGAACTGTCGCGGTCGTATTTTCCATGGCACCGGCCACAAAATCCCGCACGGCAATCTGCGCATATTTCTCCCATGGATATTCAACCCCAAAAATATTGGTGAAGAAACCCATCATTTCCGGTGTCCGCCCGAAGATGGCGTGTGCATCGGCTCCATATTTCGGTTCTACGTAATAACTTAATTCCAGGCCATTCGGCATCATATCCTTTGCCACAGCGAAATCCCCCACGGCTATCATGGCCAGGTAGGGCGCGTGCGGCTTCGTCTGCTTCCAATGATCGGTACGCTGGCCTTTTTTTCCTTCCAGCTGCTCCACCAGCAAGCCATTTGAAAGAGTTTTATAAGTACTGTCAACGGTAATGTAAATGTCCTGGGTAAATTTCTGGTTCGGCGCGTCGATCGTCGGGAACCAGCAGGAACTGCCCTCGGTTTCGCCCTGCGTCCATACCTGCCGTGGTTTGCCTTCGTCGAGGCCGTCGGCGTTGATAAAATACAGTCCTTTATCGGAAGCGCTGTCGTCCTCCCTGCCTCTCGGAACGTCGTTCGGTTTGGCTGTGTAATCGATTTTTACAAGAAGGGTGTCTTTTCTGGTGTATTCCTGCCCGAGTTTGATAGTGAGCTTCCGCTTGTCGTAGGTAAATTCCAGCTTCTTTTTGACTTTCCCGGTAATTTCCTCGGTAGCCAGATCGCCATACTCGGCATTCGGGTCGAGTAGCGAAACACCTTTTACGTCAAATCCTTTGGCATCCAGTTCGAGTGTATTCTGGGGATAAAAGTGGGGCTTGAACTTCAAGATCGCGGACGCGGGCACCTGCTGTTTTACCCAATCCAGTTGTACATCCAGCCTGGTATATAAAATGTCGCTCTTGCGGGCTCTTTCGGGCCGGTAAGGTCCCTGCTTGGTTACCATACCGGGATTTCTTCTGTAAAGTGTGTCAGCCTCCGCACCAGCCATTGCCGGAGCGCTGAATGAAAGAGAAAGTATGCCAAAAAAAGTAAAGATCAATCGGTTCAAAGAAGGCCTTTTAATATTACCGGTCATATCCGCTTTCTGATTGATTGCTAGGATGTAAGTCAATGTAAATAAGTTAATAAACGATTCTCTGGTGTTATCGGGCCGATGCTATACGCGCAGCAGCGCACCTGCTTCTGCGGCCCTTCTGGCCGGGATGTACGAAACAACCATAGTTATCATAACGACAATTACGCCCGTGTAGAGTATGTCTTCCCAAATTAATTTAACAGGATAAGCATCTACCAGCGAGGTGGTCATACCCATCGAAACAAACCCATACTGCATTTGCAGCCAGCAAATGGCAATACCGCCCAAAAGCCCCGCAATGGCGCCCGAAAATGCCACAATCGCACCCTCGGCAATAAAAATCCTGCGGATCAGCGACTGCGTTGCACCCATGGCA
>CAMLNK010000218.1 GCA_946481035.1 uncultured Dyadobacter sp.
CGCCCCTGCTTGTCGCGCTGGTGCATGATCTTGCGGATAATCTCGATGTCGCGCTCGGTATAGCGCCGGCGGTTGCGCGAATCACGCTTGGGGGTAAGCTGGGGAAATTTCTTTTCCCAGAAGCGTAATGCGGAAGGCTCGCAGCCTACCATTTCAGCAACCTCGTTGGTGTCGTAATATAATTTGGTATTGGATTCCATATGTTCAAAGCGGTTATTACAAAGATAATCGTGCCCGCTGTTAAACCCGGTTTTCCGACAAATTTTTGATTTTTTCGAGCGCTATATCCGCAAACTCCTCCGACGAAGCATAGTAGTCCCGCCCATCGGGCAATACCGAAAAATCACCGATCTCCAATTCCAGAAGCGTGCCGTCCCCTTCCTCCGTCAACCGGTAACGGTAGCTGATGTCGTACTGCGAAGGCGCCTGCTCCCACTTCGAAACATACAGCGAAAAAACGAGCAGTTCATTTGGCTCATACCCGGTAACGGTAAGCCGCGTCATCCCCGACCAGTCGATTACCTTGCCATATTCGAGATAATAATCTTCGAAATCATGGGGCAGATCATCCCATTGCCTGATGTATTTGGGCGCAATCAATACTTCCCACACCTTCGCCACAGGCGCTTCGATGGTAATTTTTCTGATGACTGTAAGCTCCTGTGTCATAAAACGATATTTAGCTTTCTATCTCCAATTTAAGAAAAAACTGTGCCGTAACAGGTCAACTGATGTTTACTTATTTGTGAAGAAAAAACAGTTTTTGTTATCTTTCCCGCTGACACGGTTTTACGATTTTCTGTGTCAAAGCCTTAAGTAACGAACAGGAACTAATCAATTTCACAGGAAATGGGACAGGAACCAGGCCGGGGCGGTATCACTCGTGAATCCAAATTAGACAGTATTCAGGTTCTGAGGGGCATCGCGGCATTATACGTCACTATCTACCATTTAAAGGCTGTCATCCCTGCCGGGGCAGCTTTCGGAAAAGAGATCGACTTTCTATCGGGGTCGGGCCCCGCCGGGGTTAGCCTTTTTTTTGTGATCAGCGGCTTCATTATGGTGTACATTACCCGCAACACCGATTCCTCGGGCCGAAACATTCTCCGCTTCACAGCGAAACGGCTGATCCGCATCTGGCCTGCGTACGCGGTCATTACACTGGGTTATTGCCTGCTGCACAGCCGGATTTCGCCGAATCCCCAGTGGCCCTCCGATCTCTTGCAGAGTCTTTTGTTTATCCCGTTAGCCAACACCGAGCCTCCCTTTTATGGCTATGCCGTGCTGAATGTCGGATGGAGCCTCAATTACGAGATTTATTTTTACCTATTAATAGCGGTGTCGATGCTCTTTGCGCGGCTGCGGTGGTATGCATTCTTCCTGATGATCGCCGTCACGCTGGTGGGCATTCCAACTTACTACGGGGTTTTCACATTGAAAGCGGATAAAATGGCGGACCTCGGCTCTCCCTATCTCAATATGATCACCAACCCTATCATCTGGAACTTCGTGTCGGGTGTGTTCCTCGGGCTGGTCTATTACAATGAAACCCTGCATGGACAGCTCCGCGCATTCCTTTCATGGAATCTGATGGCCCCGACACTTCTTTGCCTGGCAATATGGCAATTCCTCTCAGGTTTCCTGGGTGGTTTCGGGCCTTTCGAATGGGGATTAGGCGCTACGGCTATTTTTACCGTATTTGTATTTTACTACCAGGAGCGCAGGCAGAAATTTCCGTCGTGGCTGGTCCGCTTGGGCGATATGTCATTCTCGATCTATCTCTTGCATGTTCCCATCGTGGTCGGCGTGGGTTTCCTGTTCCGCAGACTAGGCTTCCCCGTTTTCAGCGAAGGCCCTGCGATGTTTTTATTGTCGCTCGCGCTTACGCTCATCGGAGCACGCCTTTCCCACGAATTCCTGGAACTCAAACTTACTTCTTACCTGACCAAACGGCTTATTCCAGCCAAAAAGCTGACATTGAAGCAGCACGCCAGGAGCTAATCACTGGAGTTTCACGTCTTCCACTGTTTTATAGGCGTTGTTGGTGATCTGCCGCGGGTTCTGCGACCAGAGCCGTTTCATGAAACCGGCGTAGCGGCCGATCACATATTCCTCGGGGTAGCTCAGGTGATGCCCTTCAAGGTCTTCGAAGTTTAATTCAAATGGGATTTTAAACTTTTTCAGTTGATCTGCGGCAACTTTCGCCCCTACCATTCCGGGATAAGTAGGGCACGAAAGGAAGGTACCGCCATAATACGGCAGCACATTATCCCCTACCCGCTGGAAAAACACGGTCGGCATCGCATTCGACGCATTGATAAACTCGCTTCTGAATATTCCGTAGCCCATTTGGGTAAGCAGCGCCCTGACCCGGAAGGGGCTGTCGTCCGCTTTGGGATCCAGGCGGCCCAGTGCCCGGGTAATCCCCGGTGCCAGCCCCTCGAAATCGGCTTCGTTCATATACACCAATGCTGTGACGGTAATGGCCCCCGCGCTGCTGCCCGCGAGCATGATCTGCCGCGTATCGATGCCGAACTCCTCAGCATGGTCGACAAAGTAATGGATGGCGGCATAAGTATCCTGCACGGCGCGGTACACCGCCCGAACTGCTTCCTGGCTATTACCTCCACAGGCATATTGTTCGCTCGCGCCATTGAATCCGAGCCGGTAGTTGATCGACGCCGCCGCATAGCCACGTTGCGCAAGCCCGCGTGCAAGCCCCATTTCGTTGCCCAAATCCCCGAAAAGGAATGCGCCTTCATGGACCATCAGCACAAATGGGCGGTATTTGAGGGTATCGTCGCCCGGCGCGACGAACTCGTATTTCAAATCGATGGCATTGCCGCGGTAATCATCCGTATTGGTGAAAATCCCTTTGCTCGTTTTCAGATTGGCCTCCGCGAAAATCTTCTCATTGCCGAAACGGGCTGTATTCGCCAGGGAAGAATCGGGATTCTTGGCAGGTATCGTGTCGATAATCACAGTATCGGGCTTGTTGGGCACCGTCGTATCCGGCCCCTTGTCGATCGGGTCCGGAGATGGGTAACGGCAGCTTAAAAACATCCCGATGAGTATAACCAGACCATATGCCCGGTAAAGTTGCTTCGACATTCGTAGGGTTACTAATCTATCTATACGCGAAATTAAGCTGTTTTCGCCTCACATTGTTCATCCCCAACACGATTGAATCAATTATTTACACTTTTTCTGATCCTGCTCGAATCCGTTTTCGTATCCTGTTCCGGCTGATGGTAGAAATATCCCTCGGTTTTGTTCTTTTTTGCCACATTCTCTTTTTCCCCTTCGGTACTGTTAGCCTGCATGCGCTTGCCGCATGAGATCACGAACAGAAACAGTGCGACCCCGGTAATTACGCCAATTGCGATGATCTTTTTCATGATTGATACCCGTTTAGTTTGTTGATTTCAAAACCGGGTCTACTGCAAAAAAGATACCAGCACCGACCTGTAACCACACCCCCTGAATGCTGCTGGTACGGTTTTTACAAAGGCAGGGGCAATCACCCACTATATAAAGTCATGGATATCATCATCTTTCTCAAAGCAATCGGCAACCTTCTTTTCGCAGCGATATTGTTGCTCGCAGTGGCATTTTCATCCGCGTTTTCCGTCCTGACCTACATGTTTCGCGGCTCCCGGCCGTCGGCAGCCGGGATCAAAAGCTTTGTCAGGAAAAAATACACATCGCGTTAGCTTCTATGAAAGCAGGTTTTGGCGGAGCAGGAATTCCAGCTGGCCGTTTACATCGATCAGCTTTTCGATCAGCTCCTTGTTTTCCTCCCGCAGGTGGAAGATTTCGTAGGCATTCTTGATAATGATGCGGAGCTGCTGCTCGTCCCAGGGCTTGTTGAGGTAATAATAGATATGCCCCTTGTTTACGGCGTCGATTACCGCGGTAATGTCGGTATACCCCGTGAGCAGGATACGCACCGGGTCGGAGTAGTCCTTCAAAACTTCGATCAGGAAATCCACGCCCGTCATCTCAGGCATGCGCTGGTCGGTAATGATTACGTGCACGACATTATGCTTCAAAAGTTCGAGACCTTCCCGCCCCGATGTCGCTATTAAAATATTGAAGTCTCTTCTGAAAGCGGCCTTGAATGAGTTGAGGTTGTTGATTTCATCATCCACATACAGTACGCTTATTTTTCCTTTTTCCATCCTGAATACTTGGTGCTTGGCGGAATCGGATCTCTATCCGAAACCGAACTAATTGATAATATTATAATATTAATTCTATATTCGCATCAATAGCCACAGCACATCCGACATTTTTTTTACACGACGCACGGGCACAAGCTTCTGCTAATAAGGGAATTTTACAGGCAAACGTCCAAATATTTTGCCGCCCATTGAACCAGAGGTTAGTTTTACAAAAATAAATTCAGCAATTTGTGTAATTATTGAAGCGAGTAAAAATGCGTGAATATACGAGAATCAGGGTATGCGATAGCCGGTCCGGTGAATTTTATATGAAGATCGGCACAATTTTGTGATTTGTTAAATCAGGCCCCGGCCCATTGAAGGACAGGCTTCACAATTATTCTAAAATGCACCACAACATAGAGATCAACGATATTTATAAACCGGTTTTCATTCCCAAAGAGCGCCACGCAGATAAAGCAAATTTCCTCTCCTTCATTGAAGAATACCGCGGCAAGACCATCCTGGATTTATTTGCTTCCCAGCAACAAGAACTCATCCGAATCCGACATCCCAAAAAACGGCTCACTGCCGCGGAAATTGAGCAGAAATACCGCGAATGGGCTGATGGCAAAAATACTGATACTGAGGGAGTATGGGTATATTACCCGTGGTCGGAGCGGCTCCTTCACCTGGTGAATGAAGCGGAATTCGTTGAACTCAGAACCAGCCGTAACCAGTACAAAATAACACCCGAAGAACAGCAGCATCTTTCCGAACGGACGATCGGGATTATCGGACTATCGGTAGGCCATTCCGTCGCGCTCAGCATCGCTACCGAGCGTGCGTGCGGGAAGCTGAAACTCGCTGATTTCGACACGATTGAGCTTAGTAACCTTAATCGTATACGTACCGGACTTCATAATATAGGTGTCAATAAATCCATTGTAACCGCCCGGGAGATCGCCGAGATCGACCCGTTCCTTGAAATCGAATGCTTCCCCGAAGGTATTACAAAGGAAAACCTCGACGGTTTTCTGCTTGATGGCGGCAAATTGGATATCCTTGTCGACGAATGCGACGACATCGCATTGAAAATAAGTTCGCGGGTCCGTGCAGCACAACTGGGCATTCCGGTCGTAATGGAAACCAGCGACCGCGGGATGCTCGACGTGGAAAGGTTTGATAATGAACCTGAACGGCCTATTTTTCACGGCTATCTGCAAGGCCTCCCGTTGGATAAGTTCGAACAGATTTCCGAAGAAGACCGGCTCCCGCTCGTACTGCGGATCGTGAATGCGATCAACGGTTCCAAAAGAGGCAAGGTGTCGCTGGTCGAAATCGGGCAGAGCATCGGTACCTGGCCGCAGCTCGCCAGCGCGGTGACGCTCGGCGGTGGTGTGGTGACGGACGTCTGCCGGCGCATTTTGCTCGACCAGTTTCACGAATCGGGCAGGTATTATATCGACCTCGAACAGCTCGTGGGCGACAAAGCGGAGAAGCCTCAGGGTGCATTCCGCAATAATCCGCATGCTCCTTTCGATCTGTCGGAGGCTGTTCGTATAGCTGATTCGTTACCTCAAAAACAAGGCGAAACGATTTCTGAAAACGTGCTGGCCGACATCGTGAATGCCGCATGCCAGGCACCGTCCACCGGAAACGACCAACCCTGGAAATGGCTTTATCATCACGGCAGGCTATTCCTCTTCCACGACCGTTTCCGCTCGTTCTCCTTCGGTGATTTCGACCAGATCGCTTCCAATATTTCATTTGGCGCTTCTTACGAGAACATATTATTAAAGGCCCGCGAGGCCGGCCTGGGCGTGAATGCCGAAATTTTTCCGTTGGGCGAGGAATCTCCGCTCATTGCGGCGATCGATTTCCGGCACGATACCTCCGGCGCCGAACCTGTATTCGCTCCCGAGGCCGTGGGCGTCATTTACGACCGCTGCACGAACCGCAACCCTTCGACCCCGGTACCGATTCCCGAAGCTGCATTTCAGCAATTAAAGGAAGCAGTCGAAAGCATTGCCGGCGCGGAATTCCATTATTTTGCAGACAAAGAGCGGATCATGGCCATTGGCGGGATCATAGGCGAATGCGACCGCGTGCGCCTGCTGAACCCGGAAGGGCACTACGATTTTGTACACCGGGAGATGAAATGGACGCCTTCCGAGGCAGAACTGTCCAGGGACGGTATCGACGTACGTACGCTCGGGCTCAACAACGCGCAGATAGCTGCGCTTTCGATCATCCGCGACCGGGAAATTTCGCAAACGCTGAAAGGAGTTCAGGGAGGCGGTGCATTGGTGGACGCGGCGCTCAAATCAGTCAGTACAGCCTCGGCGCTGGGCATGATTACCATGCCGAAATACAGTTATAAGGATTTTTTTCTGGGCGGAATGGCCATGCAGCGCCTCTGGCTTCGGGCCGAACAATTGCAATTTGCGATTCATCCATTAATTTCCCCGTTTTATTTGTTCCCGCGTATTACAAAGGGCAACAATGCAGGCCTCGACGCAGCCGAGGCATCGAGATTACACACTTTAAGAAAGAAATTCATGGAACTGGTTCCGTTTGGAGAGGATGTGGCGGAAGTATTCTTGTTTAAAATAGCGCAGGCGGAAAAGCCTGGGATCAAAAGTTACCGATTGCCGTTAAACGAAACACTATTTATTGTAAACCCAT
>CAMLNK010000219.1 GCA_946481035.1 uncultured Dyadobacter sp.
TTTTACCTGGTTTGGCAATTTTGATTATCCTACGGAGATAATTCGGGGGTATTTACTGGGTTTCGGTGATTTAACGGTTATTAGGGGAGGAAGGGGAGGAAAGGGAAGAAGGGAGGAAGCCTCCATCCTCCCATCCTCCTTTCCTCCCCTAATCACGACTCAGATAGGGCGGCAGAATAGGCCTGATCGTTGGATTGTCGAGCAGGCTTCTCAGACGGATGGAATCGGGATAAGGGATTTCGAATTGAGGCTGGACTAGCACTGATGGGTCGCCCGTTTTCAGGTATTTGCGCACGTTCGATTCCTGTTTCAGGGAATTGCCGTACGACTCGCGTACATTTTTCATGTCGTGGTCGAAACGGGAAATGTGCCCCCAAACGAATACCACGAAAAACACCGCCCCGAGCCAGGCAATGCGCCGGTTTTTAACCATTACCTCCATGAAACGTGCTGCGAACCAGGCATTACCGATCAATCCGATAGTAAACAACTCGGTGTAGCGCGAGGATACGCTTCCCATCGACTGTCCCCGCCCGTACGCGATCGCGAACGTCTGCGCGAGCGACCACATGACGCACCCGGCCATGAACAGGTCGGCGCGCGTGAGCGTGCGGTTGCGCAAAAGCCACGGTACCATCACCAATGCCGGTAGCCACAACGCGACAGCAGCCGGCCAGCTTTCCGACATCGGCCAGGCCAGAATAAATTGCAATGCCCTGAACAGCTCCGAAACGCTGCGGGCACGGTAAATGTGGTTAGCTTCGATCTGCGGCATAATGGAATATCCCGCGGCCGACAGGCCCAGGAGCACAACCGCCAGGACCAAAAGCTTCCCATTGAACTCCCGTTTCTGAAAACTTTGCAATGCGTACACACCCGCTACCGCAAGGGGCGTAAGAATGCCCGAGGCCATCGTGAGCACGCTCAGCCATGACAGCACGAGCACACCGGCCATTGCCAGCGCATTATCGGGATACAGCGACGCCAGTATGATCGCGAAAAGTGTAAAAATGATCAGGAAATAGAACTGGCTCTGAAAACCGACCAGCAGGTTTTCGAAAGCAAAGGGAAGTGAAAACTGGGCGATAATCACCACCAGTAACAGCCAGCGCAGGCCGTGCAATGCTTTTTGGCGCAGTAAAAACAGCAACACGATAAGTGGAATGCAAGCCGCTACCAGCACATTCACCCGCGCCTCAACGAGGTTATCCCATCCGCCCGTGACATTAAAAATCAGCAGCGACAACAAGCGTGTGGGAAAAATGCGATGCTCGTTATGCGGCTGCCAGAGCTCACGCAGTTTCAGCCTCCCTTCGATCCAGGGCCTGAGAAGAAAGTCACCCTCGGCATCCCACTGGTCCCAGTAAGGCAGCGAAATACCGAAGGTTTCTACAAAATATAAACGGGCTGCTATGATCAGCAGCAACGTGGCAAGCAAGGCAAAGATGTTTTTTGTATGCATACGTGTTTCGGGGACTGCTGCATCACTCGAAAATCCGTGCCAGCCAGCCGCCTATCTGCTAATAGTGATCTTCCGGGTAACCGCAGTTCCGTCGGTATTACGGATTTTAACAATATAAGTACCCGGCTCAAATTCGCTTGCCGGAATGCCATCACCGTCTATCTGAGTGGTTTTATACACCAGCAGGCCGGTTGCATTCCGGATTTCAACGGATGCAATCTGATTAAAATCTGCTGCTTTGACAAAAATGCGGTCGACCGCCGGGTTCGGGAATGCGACCATTTCTGCCCGGTTCTCCCCCAACAAATTACGGATGCTACTGTACGCAAAAGTACCGTCCAGGTCCACCATTTTCAGCCGGTAGTAAATGTTGCCGGCCGTCAGTTGGTTATCCCAATGCGTGTAATTCAAAAGGGTACTGCTTTCCTTCGCCGCATCACGGGTCCCGATCGACGTCCAGTCTTTTGCATTCAGGCTTTTTTGTATTTCAAAATGGGAGGCATTGGTTTCGGCTGAGGTTGTCCATTGCAGGAATGCCTGGTTTTCGATTTTGGAAACTTTGAATGACGCCAGGGTTACGGGCAGCGCCGGACCTTGCTGGAAAATATAAACGGTTCCGGGACTAAACGCATCGGGTTCTCCGGCCTCCTGCGCGAGGCCAAAAGCGCCCACCAAAAGGGTGGTACCGCTTAATGCCAGAGATCTCCCGAAGTTATCATTTCCGGCGCGCGTAGCAGGCGATAACCTTTGCACCGGTATCCACTGCCCGCTACCTGCAACATCCCGCTTGAACAGGTACGCCCCGCCGGCCCCGGAGAGGAAATTTTGTCCCTGACCATCTAAATCTTCATAACTACTACCCACTGCGGCAAAGTCACCACTGATTTGCACCGCAGTTCCGAACCATGAATCAGCGGTCCTCGTAGTGGCCGTGAGCTTCCTTACCTGGCCCCAGGCATCTGTGCCTCCCTCGTCTTTCGAAAAGATATAGGCCGCCCCGGCGTCGCCTAGGTAGTTCAACTCGTCCTTGTCTTCATCTTCAAAGGGCGCACCGACGATGATGTTGTTCCCTGAAATGTCCACATCAGCGCCAAACGAATCCTGTACTGCACGCACAGTCGGCGCAATCTTCTTCACCTGCCCCCAATTACCGGGTCCGCCCTGGTCTTTTCTATAAATATAGGCGGCTCCTGTATTTGACAATGGTACCAGCTCGGACGCATCCTCCCGCTCTCCGGTTGCCCCTACGACGATTAAATCCCCATCGATGGCTACCGAAGCACCAAATACATCGGCGAATTCCCTGATTACCGGGGTAATTTTCTTCACCAAACCCCAATTATCGGTACCCCCTGAGTTCTTTTCGTAAATATACGCAGCACCTGCATTGTCAACGAAATTGGTGTCGTTCATATCAAAATCGTCGTTACGAGCGCCCACCACCACGAAATCTCCGCTGATATCTACCGTTTCTCCGAAACTGTCCCCGGGATTAATGGTGCGTGTCTGGATACTCTTCACCAATCCCCAGGCGCCTGTACCTCCCTGGTCACGCTTGAAAATGTGCGCGAGCCCCACGTATCGACCCTCGACTGCCATTGCACCGGTTTCGCCCGCCACCAGGTATTCCCCGCTAATGGCCACCGAAGCACCGAACCTCGCATAAGCGTTACGCACCGGAGCGGTGAGCTTCGCGACAGGCATCCAAACACCTGCATTGTTGATGAGCACATAAACGCTACCTGCCATCGGCTTATAGTTACCGCCGGCAGCGTCGTAGGCGTCGTCGGGCGCGCTTACGACCGCGTAGTTACCCGAGATACTAACACTTTGGCCGTAATACATGCTCGGTACGGCGGCAGAATTACCATTAGGATATTTCGCGAGCAATTTCTGAACCTGACTCCAATCCTGGGCGATAGAAACACCCGGAATAGTAAAAAAAAGCACGCAAGCGAGCAGGCCTGAACGTAAACAATGTAAAACTTTAAACATGAAACTGAATAGAGTTGGATGAGTAGTAAAATCAAAATTACTTTGTAACTGCCACATCACAAAATCACTATCAAAAAGAAAGCGAGCCGGCCCGAAAGGACCAGCCCGCACGGGACTATCCAGATTAATATTAACTTATTTATATTTTACCGGTCACCGTAACAATACTACGCCCTTTTACCACAAACTTTCCGCTTGAACCATTGACCGGTATGGAAGCGAGATCGCGCTCGGCGGAAGTTTCATAAGCTTTGGCAGCGCCCGGCTTCTGGCCCGATCCGAGTGCCAGCTGCACCTCCCGGTCCTGGTTATCGCTGTTTATGATCACTGTCACCAGTTCGTTATTTGCATTTAAATAAGAAGAAACCAGCAGCCCATCGGTACCAAGGCTGCTCGTTGCCTCCACACGCTTGGCGCCCGGGCGTACGAAGCGGCTGAAATTACCCAATGCCCAGAGCATTTTGGAAGACTGGAAATTACCGTCGGTTTTGTTTTTATCAATGTAAACCAAACCATCCTTGTAATCATAAGGCGAAACGGAAAGCCACCAATGCCAGGCCGTCGCATTGGCGATCGTCAGGTCGTTGTGGATCACTTTGGCGATGTACAGCCCGGAGTTGATGCTCAAATCGCGGCCCTCGCCCCTTATTTCACCGTCATTGTCGCCCAGGATGCAATACTCGGTCTGCCAGTATTCGAGCCCTGGCACGGCTGCAAGCCCGGTCGCAAGCTGTTTGCGTTTCTCGACGGCAGTTTTATAAGGGGATGTCGTGAAATAGCTGTGCCCCGAAATCGCGGGAATCACATTAGGTAGGTTACCGAGGTAGTCGGTGCTGTTTTTGTCAAAAAAGGCGGTAATCTGGTTCCCGCGACCTGGTCGGTTATGCTCCGAATAGAGGTATTCGAGCTGGCCTGCTTCCGCGACATTGATTTGGGTCGACAGGTTTTTCTTCAAAAGCGCGGCGCTGAGTGAGCGGGTAATGGCAGCGACCTGGTTGTTGAAATACGGCGTTCCCTCCTGCCCTCCGTCGCTCCAATCCCACTGCGGCTCATTCGCCGGGCTCACGTACTGAAAAGTAATGCCCGTCTTTTTGCGCACCCCTTCAATCACATCGGCCAGATAACCTGCAAATTTGTCGAATTGCTGCGAAGCCAGGTTCGGCTGGCCATTTGTCGCGAAACCCTTTCCATTGGTCGTGAACTGTACAGGCGGGGTATTTGGAAAAAGCAGGAATTCTTTCACGCCACGTTCTTTTGCCGCATTCAGAAACCACATCTGCCCGGCTTGCTTGTTCCAGTCGTAGCCGCCGTCGCTCCCGAAGAAAGACTCCGCGCGGCGCCACTCGTCGCGGATACCGCTGGCATCCCCCTGCTCGGTGGTACCTCCGCCCGCATTGAACCGCCAGAGCGACAGCCCGATGCCTTTCAAGCGGCCGTCGGCAAGGGTATCTGTGCTGAAAAGCAGGTCGGCAATGCCGTTTTTCTTCGCCAGCGGCCAGTTACCCGTAAACTGACAGGCCCAGGCGTCGGAGCCGCCGAAGTTGCGGATCGTCTGGTACGTTTTGGACGGATCGATCCGGACCGTGACGGTCTGGTCGGCCGGATTCACGGTTTCGGTAACGGGCTCGCTGCCTTTGCAGCTCATGGACATAGCCATCAGGAGCCCAAGGAACATGGTTCCCAGGTTTTGAGAATTTTGCATGAACAGGTCTGTCAGGGAATGGATAGAAAGAGAACTCCCGGCGACTGACGCGCCGGGAGTGAAGATTCGCATTAGTAGCCCGGATTTTGTTCGAGCTGGTTGTTCGAAGCCTGGATTTCTGTGCGCGGGATCGGCAGCCAGTATTGCTTATCGGCAAAGCTGCGGCCGGTCAGCGCTTCCTTCCGGGTATAGGTAAACGTACTGCCGCTCTTGCCGATCTCGACACCATAAGCAGGTTTGCTTTCGGTGGTAGCAGCGATTTTCCAACGGCGTACATCATAGAAACGGTGCTCCTCGAAAGCGAGCTCGATACGGCGCTCGTTGCGGATACGCTCGCGCATCTGCGCCTGTGTAAGGCCCGCAGGCAATGCAGGCATACCCACACCCGTACGCTGACGAATCGCATTCACTGCCGCATACACGCTCGCATCCGGGCCGGCCGCCTCGTTTTGTGCCTCGGCATAGTTCAGCAATATTTCAGCATAGCGGAAGTAAATCCAGGTTTGCGTACCAGCCACGTCCCAAGGGTTATCGATCGGCAGGTTGTCATTCATGAATTTTTTCAAATAGTAACCTGTCTTCGAAGTATTCCAGTTAGACGGGCCGTCTTTGCTGTCCTTTCCGCCCGGTGTGAAGGTCTCCACGGTGCTGCCGCGGTAAGGAGCGCCATTGTAAAGAATGGTTGCATAAAAACGCGGGTCGCGGTTTTTGTACGGGTTCTTCGGATCGTAGCTTGTGTTGGCGTCTGTAATGCGGGTACCGTCCATCATTTCGTAGTCGTCCACCAGGTTCTGCATCGGTACGTTACCGCCCCAGGCATTGTAGCCGTTCGGTCCGTTCGAAATTTCGAGACACACGTGGCGCGCGCCTACCGCGTATAAGCGACCGAAGATGATCTCCTGGTTGTCGGTAGTCGTGAAAAGGTTGCCGTAGCCGCCGGTGTACAGGCTGTATTTATTCAAATCCATCACCGCTTTCGCTGCTGCGGCTGCCTGCTGCCAGGTACCTGCATTGTAAAGCGGGCTGGCGGCGTAAAGTGCCAGACGTGCTTTCAAAGCCAGTGCAGCGCCTTTGGTGGCACGGCCCAGCTTCCAGGTACTATTGTCGTTAGCCGCCGGCAACAATGCAGCCGCTTCGTCCAGCTGTGCAATGGCGTAGTCCAGGCCAGCCTTGATTTCTGCTCTCTGGAACAATTCCGGGCTTGTCAGATCGTCGCTTACCTCGTAAACTTTGTCGCCCAGCAATACCACTTTACCGTAGTTACGCAGCAAGTCGTGGTAGCGGAATGCGCGGATAAACTGCAACTCGCCTTTCAACCGGTTACGCCGACCGGCGCTCATCGGCACGGCGTCGATATTGGCCAGCGCGTAGTTGATTTCGCGGATGCTGCGGTAGCTGCGGCCCCAGAAAGTACCGGCGATACCGGTGTTCTCAGGTGCGATCTGCCCCCGCTGGATCAGCCAGGTATTGTCGTCGTTGTTGTATATGGATTCATCGGTAACCGACGACCACATCGCGTATTCAAAACCGCGCCCAAAGCCCGGCAATGTACCTTCCGCTTCCTTGTCGGTCAGGCGGACGCCCATGTAGCGGTTGGTAACGTATGCTTCGAAAAGTACGGAATCGGAGAGAATGGACGCATCGGACACACGGTCGGTGGGTACGACGTCCAGGAAGTTCTGGTCGCACGCA
>CAMLNK010000220.1 GCA_946481035.1 uncultured Dyadobacter sp.
AGCATCTTGCGTGAGGCTATTCTGATTAATGTCATTCAAAACAGCCTGCTGAAAACTGGTAATGGAATTGGCCAGCCAGGCATTCTCGAAAATGCCCTGCGACATCACCGGCAGCCCTCCTACCCGCTTCACACCACCGCTGTTGACATTGCTATAAGCCTCGAAAATACTCGGAAAGCGGTAGCCGGTCTGGAACGACACACGAATATTATGGTCATGCACCGGGCTGTAAACAGCCGATAACCTCGGATTGAACGTCGTTTTGAAATAGTCGTTCTTATCTGCCCGCAGGATCACGCCCAGCCGCAGCTTCTTTTGAAACAAGTCTTTATTCAGCGAAACAAATCCGCCGGTTTTGCCATAGGTAATGTTCCTGCCGTCTTTCCCAGGCTCCGGGTTCACGAAATAATTGCCGTCGGGCACAATGATATAGGTCCGGTGATCGGCGCCGAGGAGAATATCCAGGTCGTATTTGTCTTTCCAGGCTTTGAGGTATTTCTCGGTGAGGCTTACCTGCGCTTCGGCATGCACAAAATCCGCTTTCACGCGCAAAGCCGCGCCCACGTCCCAGTTATTAATGTCCTGCAATTTTTGGAGTTGGGCATTAAAACGATCGGTACCGGGCAGGTATCTCCCTGCATCAGCCGCTGCACGGGCCTGCCGCATGGCATCGGCTACTGCGGCCCCGCCGGTGATGGCGCTGTTGAAGCCCTTGGTGAAATCGGCGTACCAGTCGTTGTCGGACTTGTAGCTGCGGTCCATATTCTCGGCCATCGATCGCAGGTTGTAGGAGCGGCCTGTGTTTTCTGAATTGACATACAACCTCGCCTGCACCGAAGCCGATTGATACTGGATACCGTGCTGCTGTACGAAGTAATTTTCGAGGCGAAACCGGTTGGCGCGCTGGTATACATTGTCCAGCAAGCCGAAATGGTAGGTATAAGTCAGCATGGCGCCGGGTGCTACTTTATAGTAAAGGCCAACATCGCCCTTCAAATTCTGCAAATCATAATCCACCACCTCCGCTTCCTGGTACCCGGTGCGGCTCACCACGTAGCGCTTGCCTCCCAGGGTAATGGTTTTCCGGTTGGAACTCTCATTGCCATATTTATTCACAGGGTCGCTGGCCGGGTTATCCGCGCCAAAAAGCTGCGTGCTGCTGTTCGCATTACCATTCAGTTCAGTCTGATCGGACGCGATCCAGTCGTAACCCTTCGTAAATGCGCCGTTGATTTTAAATGCAAATTTTGGGGCGATGATTTTGGCAAAACGGATCGTCGTTTCTGTAAACGGCTTTGCCTTGCTATGGCTATCGTTCAGGTGGTTGACTGCCGTTTTCTGCTGCACCGAGAAACCTTCCGAATTGAAGGGATTTTTGGTAAAAAAGTTCGCGACGCCGTTCACGGTATTCATGCCGTACAATGCGGACGCCGTGCCCGGAAGTATCTCAACACTGGCAATATCGAGGTCGGTCGGCCCGAGCGAGTTCCCGATCGCACCGCCGATATGCGGCGACTGCACGTCCATGCCATCGGTCAGCTGCGCAAAACGCACATTGGTTGTATTCGAAAACCCTCTCGCATTCAAAACCTTGAACCCCAGGGAAGGTGTAATCATATGCACGCCCTGCACATTTTCCAGCCCATCAAAAAACGACAATGCCGGAGACGTTGCAATCGCTTTGGCACTCACCTTCTGCACACTTACCGGCGACACGAGAATGCTTTCGATCACCCGCGAGGCCGTCACCACCACCTCATCGAGCGCACGCGCTTTGAGGGTATCAGGCTGGCTTTGAGCCACACCCACTACGGGCATTGTCAACAGGATTGCTGTAAAAATTCTCTGCATACTTTCGATACACCGTTATATCCAATTGGAAATATCGCAAAGTAAAAGAAAAAGTGCTTGACACCCAATGCACGCAGCAGCTCATTTTTTGTAAAGTTCAAGTGGTGATCAGGTATCGTTAAGTTTGGTCAGATGTGGTCGTTGAAATTTTTCAAACAATATTTGACAACTTCTGACAATACATGGCTATCCAATCATTCAATCATTCAATCATTCAAAATTCACTCATTCCACCTTCTCAAACTCAAAGTTCCCCTTGATGTGCTTGTTCAAAAACGTCCCCTTCGAGCCAGAGGTCTTCATGGCCTGGTACACTTCCCAGGGGACGTTTTTGTAGTCATACACCATCCCCGAAACATACACAATGCGCAATGTTTCTGTCTCCTCGTTGTAGATCATTTTGGAAACGACGCTGGATGGCATAGCTGGTTTTAATTGAAATCATCCAATGTCTCGCGCAGCTGATCCACTGCCTTGGATGAGATGTTCGACTCCGTAAAAATCGATTGGACGGTGGCTTTGCTGCCGTAGAGACCGGTATTTGCACGCACATCGACGTCGAGCATGGCTCCGTTCACGGTCACGCCGGCAAACAAGCCTTTGGCGCGTGAGTAGGAATACACTTCTGCTTCGAGTTTATAATCCGTTGTAGCCGAGGCATTTTTACTTACCGGACCGGCTGCTACCGACACGTCGCCGCCGAGGGTATAGTCGCCTTTTTCGATATTCATGAGTGATTTTTCACTTTTGAATACCAATACCAGGTCCACCGCCTGTACACCTATCTGTGCCCCTACGCTGCCGCCCGTGATAGTTACAAACACCGGGTCGCTCCATTCGCCATTCTCCCGTTTGATCATCGCAAGGCCCTTGCCATGCTTCCCGCCGACGATCAGTCCGCCGTTGATCATCCTCGGGATGATGATGATGCCTTTGGAAGCTTCCAGCAGCTGTGCGGGGATTTGCATTCCGTTGAAATCACTCAGTACCGCGGTGGCGGCGTTTATCTTTTCTTCTTCTTTATTCTGCGCGAAAGAAGGGGCTGAAACGGCCAGTCCGATCAGAAGGAGGGCCTGCATTTTCCAAGTTTTCAAATTGTTGAGGAACATAAATTATTGGGATTAATGGGTATAAAAAAGTACTTCAAGGATCGTGCCCGGCGGTGTCAAAAACTGCATTCCGACAACAGGAACCGGCCTTCTGACATCAATCGGGCACTATCCGCAACTTTTAACGCAGTACCTGCCTGTTTCTGATTCGTTGGTACGATTTTGATGACATTTTTACATGAAACAATGTCAACCCCCAATCCTATTTATTATGGATGCCAAAGCAATCAGCCTGAGCGAAACCGACGTGAAACCCGTTGTGGATCTGCTGAATGACTACCTCGCCAACTATCACATTCACTACCAAAAACTGAGAGGCTGTCATTGGAACATCAAAGGACAAAACTTTTTTACCCTGCACGTGAAATTTGAGGAATTGTATACCAACGCGCAGGAAACGATCGACGAGATCGCAGAACGTGTACTAACCCTGGGCAAGCCGCCACACAGCCGTTTTGCGGATTATATCAATGAATCGGAGATCAAAGAGATCAATACCATCGGCATGAAAGACCTGGATATGGTAGACGCCGTTCTCGACGACTTTGCCAAGCTCATCAGCCTCGAACGGGAGCTGCTCACAGCCACCGAGGAAGCCGGCGACGACGGTACCAACGACATGGTGAACCGTTTCATGCAATTCAAGGAAAAGAATACCTGGATGCTGCGTTCGTTCGCCGGAAAGAAATAAATGAAACCTATGCACACCCGGGGCCGCGCTTTCCATTGAAGCGCGGCTTTTTTTCGATCTTCTCTCTCCTATTTGCGCTGGAATGGCTTACTTGCGTCGATTCCCGTTAACATTATCGTATGCGTCCCATTCCCGAATTCAAAATCGGCCCTATTCCGTTGCTTTCAGCGATTCGTTTTGCCCGCGATCCGCTCCGTTTTCTCCGGCAGGGCTTCGACGAATGTGGCGATACGTTCAAAATCCGGCTGTTCCGGGAATTTATTGTCACGCGTGACCCGGCTTTTTTCCGGCATGTGCTGCAACAGCACCATAAAAATTTCAAGAAGGGGAATTCGGTCAAAATGCTCCGGCCCGTTCTGGGCAATGGGCTGGTAATCAGCGACGGCGATTTTTGGTTAAGGCAAAGAAGGCTCGTACAGCCCGCATTTCACCGCGAGCGCCTGCTCGAACTGTTTCTCACGATGGGCGAGCTAACGGCTGCATTCATTGAAGAAATGGAACAATTCCGAGGCAAAGCGGCCATTGATATCGATGCCAAAATGATGGGTATTACCTCGGATATCGCGTTGAAAACGTTGTTCGGGAATATGAATACCGAGGATAAGGAGCAGATTTACCAGCAGGTGAGCCGCACACAGACTTACCTCGTCACGCGGGTGCGCAAGCCGTACCGCCTGCCGCTGATGGCTATCAATGGCGAAGACCGCCGCTTTAAATCCGACCTGGCATATTTCAACAGCCTGGTTTACGACTTTATACGCAAGCGCCGCCAGTCCGGCGAGACGCCCAACGACTTACTCCAACTCCTGCTCGACAGCACCGACGAGGAAACCGGCGAGCAAATGAACGACGAGCAGATTCGCGACGAGGCCATTACCATGTTTGCCGCCGGCCACGAAACTTCCGCCACCGGCCTGAGCTGGCTGCTTTGGGAGCTTTCTGTACAACCGGAGATCGTTGCGCGAATCCGAAAGGAGAGTGAGATATTTGACATTGTTCCCGGTTTCGAACAACTCATTCAAATGCCTTACACCCGGCAGGTTGTGGAAGAAGGCCTCCGCCTGTACCCGCCCGCGTGGACGATGACGCGCGAAAGCACGGTCGACCAGGAGATCGAAGGTTTTGGTATTCCAAAAGGGAGTTCGGTATTCATGTCGATCTTCGAGCTGCACCGGAACCCGAATCTTTGGGCGGACCCGGCCGTATTCAATCCTGAAAATTTCCAGGCGGAAGCCGTCAAAAACCGCGCAAAATTCAACTACCTGCCATTCGGCGCCGGGCCGCGGATCTGCATCGGGCAGCAGTTTGCATTGATGGAAATGCAGCTCGTACTGGCCGCGCTCGTAAAACGCTTCAACTTTGTTCGCCAGGCGGGCGCGAGCGTGGGAATGCACCCTCAGATTGTTCTAAAATCGACGAACGGTATTAAATTGTACGTCCGATAATTCGATACTGAATCCATTTTATGCACGAATCCATTATCCTCTACCTGTCACTTGTGTTGGTGATCATGTTCCTGGTCATGCTGGCGCAAAAGATCAAAATCGCCTACCCGATCGTGCTCGTACTGGGCGGGCTGGTACTAAGCCTTGTCCCCGGCCTGCCGTCGGTAGAGATCGACCCGCAACTGATATTTCTGATATTCCTGCCTCCGCTGCTCTATGAAGCTGCCTGGCAGACGTCCTGGAAAGATTTCTGGAAATGGCGGCGCGTGATCGGCTCGTTCGCATTCATTATCGTGATTCTCACCTCCTGCGTGATCGCGTACGTATCGCAGGCGGTCATACCCGGCTTCACGCTCGCGCTGGGCTTCCTGCTGGGCGGCATCATTTCGCCGCCCGATGCGGTGGCCACTACCTCTATTCTGCAAAATGTAAAAGTCCCCAAGCGCATCATCATCATTGCCGAAGGAGAAAGCCTGCTCAACGACGCCTCCTCGCTGATCGTCTTCCGTTTCGCATTGGTAGCAGTGGCTTCCGGCAAGTTCGTGCTTGCCGACGCGATCGGCAACTTTTTCCTGGTCATTATCATGGGATTCGCCGTCGGGCTCGGTATCGCGCTTATTTTCTACGCTATTTTGCGCTGGTTACCTACCACGCCGAGCATCGATACCATCCTCACATTCGTAGCACCCTATGCAATGTATATCGCGGCGGAAGAATTCCACTTTTCGGGTGTGATCGCCGTGGTTACCGGCGGGCTGTTCCTGTCGCGCAACCAGCACAGCATTCTGAGCCATTTGAGCCGCATTCAGGGCATTAATGTCTGGTCTACCGTAGGGTTTGTCCTGAACGGGATCGTGTTTATGCTTATCGGGCTCGAACTACCGGTGATCATCCAGGGCTTCGGGGAAGCTTCGCTGGGGCAGGCGATCAAATACGGACTGATCATTTCGGCAGTCGTGATCGTCACCCGCATTGCAAGTACCCTGGGCGCCTCCATTTTCACCGTATTTATTAGCCGCTACATCAAAACGGCCGACAACAGCCCCGGCATCCGCATGCCATTTATATTTGGCTGGGCGGGCATGCGCGGGGTGGTCTCCCTCGCCTCGGCGCTGTCTATCCCGTTGCTGCTCAACAATGGACAACCCTTCCCGGAGCGGAATATGATCCTCTTCATCACATTCGTTGTGATATTAGTAACGCTTGTTTTCCAGGGACTTACCCTACCGGCACTCGTGCGGCTGATGAAGTTGGAAGAAAGGGATTATTCGGTTCCGGCACAGGAGCAGGACGTTATTATCCGCCGTAAACTTTCAATGGCGTCGCTGGATATGATCAATACAAAATACGCCAGGGAAGTCGAGGGCAATGAACTGCTGCGGAGCCTGAAATCCAAGCTGGAAAGCGACATAGGTTTCCTCGAACATGTCCGCGATTCGGAGGTCGGCGAGGAAGGCCATGCCTATATCGGCCGCTTCCAGGAAATCAACAAAGAACTACTCGAACACAAACGGCAGATTCTGCACCAGTTCAACAAGAAAGAAACCTACGAAGAAGAAATCATCCGCCAACACCTGGCACAGCTGGATTTAGAGGAAGAGAAGGTACGGCAGCAGTTTCTGCATATTGAGTAATTAATTTTGAATGATTGAATGACTGAATGACCGAATATTACATTCAATCATTCAATCATTCAGTCATTCAATCATTCACTCATTCACTCATTACCCCACCAG
>CAMLNK010000221.1 GCA_946481035.1 uncultured Dyadobacter sp.
AAACAGGAACTATGATGCTTTCCTATTAACGAGGAAAGAGGTAAATTTGAGTTGAAACAAACTTACACCACTATGGAAACCAAACGTAAGAAGCTGTTTGATCATGACATCGAAATCCCAATTGATGATTCTATTCCTGATGTGAGTAATCATCCGTTTTTTGAGCAAAAACGTTTGGATGCAATCGAGTTTATTAAGCAACATCCGATTCCAAAAGAGCTATTGAGCCGTAATCAAAAGACCCAAGGCTGACTTCTCAAAAAGCCGAAATCCACCGCGTCAGCCACTCAGGACTGAAAAATAGCATTAACAAAGCAACCAGAAACAGCCCGGCAACCAGCTTGCCGGAAGCGGTGTTGTTGCTTGTTACTGCCTCGGGCCTTACGGTTTTAAAAAACAGCAAATAGGGCAGCCGCATATAGTAGGCGAGGGAGATGGCGGCGTTGAGAATCCCGCCGACGAGCAGCCAAAGCATCCAGGTCAGTTCCTGGTCGTGGTAGCTTTCCCAGAGGGCCGAGAATACCAGTAACTTAGAGGTAAAGCCGCCGGTAGGAGGTAAGCCAGCCAAGGCGACCATTACGACGGTCAGAATGCCGGAAATCCAGATATAGCTGCGGCCGAGGCCCTCGTAGTCTTTGAGTTGGGTCTCTTGCCGTGGTTGCAGGAGGTCGACTAGGAAGAAGGCCGCGAGATTAATGACCAGATAAGCAGCAGTGTAAAATACAGCTGCTTCGAAGCCAAAACGGCTGTATGCGGCAATGCCCACGAGCAGATACCCGGCCTGAGCAATGGAAGAATAGGCTAGCAAACGGCGCGCATTACTTTGCCAGAGGGCGGCCACGTTGCCGATGGTCATGCTGATCAATGCGATTCCACCTAAAACAGGGAAATATTGGGCCGGTAAAATGCCCGCGAGGCGCATGAGCACGAGTATCACCGCAGCTTTGGGCGCTACGGACAGGAACGATACCAATGGAGTAGGAGCCGCTTCGTAAACGTCGGGCGTCCAGATGTGGAATGGCACGAGCGAAAGCTTGAAAAGCAGGCCGGCGAGGGTCAGTACAATGGTAACCGTTACCACGAGGTCGGAGTTGCTGCCGAGGGCGACGGTCATGGCGTCGTTGGTAATGTCGAGCGTGCCGGTGATCCCGTAGATGAGTGAAATGCCGTAAAGCATCACTGCCGAGCTCGCGGTTCCGAAAAGCAGGTATTTAATACCACCTTCGGCTGCTTTTTTGTAGGGCGATAGCGCTACGAGCAGGTAGGAGCTAATTGAAATCAGTTCCAGTGAGAGGTAAATCGACAGCAGGTGTGTGGACATTGTCAGCAAATGCATACCGGCCACCGCTGCGATCAGCAAGGCGTGGTATTCGGCCGGGAAATCGTATTTCAGGATGCGGACGTGCAGTAACGTGAAGATCCACGCGAGTGTGATGAGTATTTTGAAAAACACCGCCTGCCTGTCGAGGAATAGCAACGGTTGGAACCTGAATGAAGGTTCGACATTCCATTGACCGATAACTAGTAATAAGGTGACCAAACTGCCTGCAAGTGCTACATTTAGCAAATAGGAAGTTGTTTTCTCCTTGCCGAAGCGTTTGGTGAAAATCAGTTCAGTGAGCAGGAACAGGCAAAAGAATATGGCCAGAAAAATTTCAGGGATGATTCCGCCGAGGCTCTGGCGTATATGTATGAGCTGGTCGTTGATATCCAAGAGAGCAGGTACAATTTTTGTGCAAAAGTACGTAAACAATCCAGCCTTTCGGCTTCGAAACCTCGAACTTATCAAATTAACCAACTTAAATCATGAAATATCTGCTAAGAATTTTCTCGCTTGCATTCTGCATTATGAGCATCCAGGCAAATGCGCAGGATTCGACGGGACTGGCGGGAACGCCTTATCAGGAAACACAGCCGGCAGCGGGCGGAAAATCGCCCTATCTTTTGAAAGAATGGTATTCGGGGACCGTGCGCACGAGCGACGACCGCGTCCATGACGGCGTGCAGCTGCGGTACGACTATGTGAAAGACGAGGTAGAGTACAAAGCCGGGTCGAATTTATACCGCGTTTCGAACGGTGTGACCGAATTTACGATCCCAAGCGGTGTAGAATTGTATACTTTCAAAAATGGTTATCCTGCGGTGGAAAATCAAACCGACAAGAGCTTTTATCGTTTGCTTTACGATGGTAACACCAAGCTTTTGAAAAAATATACCAACCCCATTAAAGTAGAAAAGGCCAGCGCCACAAGGGAAATGGACGCTGGCGCAAAGTTGTATTTGCTGAAAGATGATAAAATGAACCCCGTCCAGCTCAGTAATCGGAACAGTTTTCTTAAACTGCTTACCGACGAAAAGAATAAGCTGAACTACGTCATCAAAGAACAACAGCTGGATTTCGCAGGGGAAGACGATCTGATCCGATTGCTGGAAGAATACGATTCCTACAAGGCCGGACGTGGAGGTAACTAACCTATTTTTCCACAATCCAGCGGTTAACACTATTATATTTCCCTTCAAGCACGATCTTGAAAAAGCCGGAAGGATATTTTGAAACGTCCATTTCGGCTTTTTCATTGGTCACGTCCACTTCGTCCATTAGGTAGTAGAGGTCACGACCGCCTTTTTCGAACTGGTTGGTGATGGTAAGCCAAATCTTCACTTTCCCTTCTTTTTCGACGGCTTTCCAGGCGATATTAACCCTGCTGCCGGATTTTTGCATGACCGGAGCTGTTACCGAAAGCTTTCCCGTAAATGGCACCCCGTCGACTTCAAATGCCTGTTCTTTGGGAATATTAATGTCCATATGCCGTGCTACCGTAGGGAAAATGTCGACAACCCCTGGTGTAGCTTTGAAATTCGCATTCAAACCTTTTGCATTGGTGACGATCCAGGTGCTACGCTCCCGGTCGCTCTGGCCGCCGTGGCCCCGGCCGGTTTTGGCGTCGCGGCCGTGGTCGGTGGTGACCACGATGAGCCAGTCTTCATTGAAAGTTTTCTCGCGGTAGGAAATAGATTTCCAAAGGCGGCCCATCTGGTCGTCCATCATCTGGATCGCTTTGTGGAATTGTTCGCTGTCGCCGTATTTATGGCCCATGTCGTCGGTGTATTCGAGGTAAACCCACGACATATCCGGTCCGTTGGTGTGAATGTAGGCAGCGGCTTCGTCGACCACTTTTTCATCGATCTTGTGAATGTATTCGCTTTGCTTGTCGTGTTTGAAATGCACGGTATCGAGCTCGAAACCGTCGAATGAATAGTCGATTTGCAGCTTGTCGGTTTGCGGAAGGTTGGTGCCGACGAGTTTGGTGCGGTTATCGAGCCAGGTCGAGAAAATCGCAGTCCGTTTTTGCGGGTATTGTTCTTCAAGGAAGCGGAAAAGCGTCCAGTAATGGTAGTTTGGGTCTTTAATATCATTATCCCAAACATTATGCTTATTCACCCACGTACCCGTGAGCAAGCTGTTGTAACCCACGGCAGAGATGGTTGGTGTTTGCGAGTAGGTGCCTTTGCCCCCGCCCACGTGTGCGCGTGTGTACCCGCCTACCTTCGCGATCGCATCCAGGTGAGGCGTCGCGATCTTTTCCTTGCTGTCGCTGGAAATGCCGTCCACGATCACAAAGACGACCTTTTTGGTTTTAACAGCCTGGGAGAAGGCCTTTGGGGCAATGATTGCGGCCGATATTAGCCATAGCAGGAAGGAAAAACGGGTTTTCATAAATTGAATGACTGTTTAATAAAAAATCCCTCAAATTAACGGCTAATTCGCCGAATTTGAGGGATTTTTAGACTAAGAAATTATTATTAAATCATAATTTCTTTACATTTTTTATGGGCTTACCGGCTGCTCCGGCGCTGCGTCTGCTTTTTTCTTTTTACCAAATGCATACACGATCCCGAAATGGCTTTTGAGCACGCCGCTGTCGAACTTGTCCTTAATATACGGATTCAACTCCAACGCGAGCATAATGCGGCGGTTCATCGGAAGCGGTGCAATGCGCACGCCTATATTGACCGAATAGCCATCGATGGTGATCAGGTCCGCGTCGGCGTCGGCAATGCGATACAAGGGATTTAGCCTGAGGCCGCCACCAATGTACCATTGTGCCACTTCGCCTCTTTTCAGGTTGATCATCGGAAGCAGGTCGATGCTCAGGCTGCTGAACAGCGAGTTGGTTTGCAGCCGCGTATCCAGCCAGATCACCTTTTTCGCATTCGTACTGACGGTCAGCAGGCTGCTCCAAGGGTAATAACCCACCGATGCCTGAGCGCGCAGTTTTCCCAAGCTCGCCAGCAGCATCAGCGCCAGTACAAAAAGGATACGTTTCATCGAGGAGTGTTTATTAGCGGCGCATCGCTTTTCCGAGCTTTCCTGCCGCCTGCATGGTATTCATTTTCTTCATCATCTTCCGCATTTCATCAAACTGTTTGATCAGGTTGTTGACTTGCAGAATGGTGGTGCCGCTACCATTGGCAATGCGTTTTTTGCGGCTGCCGTCGATAATATCCGGGTTTTCACGCTCCTTTTTGGTCATCGACTGGATAATGGCCTCGATCGGTTTGAACGATTCGTTATCTATGTCGAGGTTTTTGATGGCTGAGCCCATGCCGGGAATCATACCGATGAGGTCTTTCACGTTACCCATCTTCTTGATCTGCTGCAATTGGCCGAGGAAGTCGTCAAAATCGAATTTATTCTGACGCATTTTGGCGTTAATGCGTTTCGCTTCGTCTTCGTCGAATGCCTGCTGGGCACGTTCAACGAGCGAGATCACGTCGCCCATGCCGAGGATCCGGCTCGCCATACGATCGGGGTAGAAGGAGTCGAGTGCCTCCATTTTTTCCCCGGTACTGATGTATTTGATCGGTTTCTCAACCACCTGACGGATCGAAAGCGCCGCACCACCGCGGGCGTCACCGTCGAGTTTGGTTAGAACGACACCGTCGAAATCGAGTCTTTCATTAAATGTCTTGGCTGTATTCACCGCATCCTGGCCGGTCATCGAGTCGACCACGAAGAGGATTTCGGAAGGTTTTACGGAAGTTTTAATGTCTTCCACCTCCTTCATCATCACTTCGTCCACCGCCAAACGGCCCGCCGTATCGACGATCACGATCTTCTTGCCGGACTTTTTCGCGTGAGCAACCGCATTCTGCGCAATGCTTACCGCATTTTTGTTTTCGGGCTCTGAATATACTTCCACGCCGATCTGCTCGCCGAGCACTTTCAGCTGGTCGATCGCCGCTGGGCGGTACACGTCGCAGGCGGTAAGAAGCACCTGGCGACCTTGTTTTTTGAGTAATGAAGCGAGTTTTCCGGAGAAAGTAGTTTTTCCGGAACCTTGCAAACCCGCGATCAGGATTACCGCCGGGTCGCCTTTGATATTGATCCCCTCGGCATTGCCGCCCATCAGTTCGGTGAGCTCTTCCTGCACGATTTTGACAAACATCTGCCCTGGTTCAACAGAAATCAGGATTTTTCTGTCGATCGCCTTTTCACGGATGCGGTCGGTAATTTCTTTGGCTACTTTAAAGTTAACATCGGCGTCGACCAATGCTTTGCGGACTTCCTTGGTAGTAGCGGCAACATTTATATCTGATATGCGGTCCTTTCCTTTTAGTGTGCGAAAGGCGTTATTAAGCTTGTCCTGTAAGTTTTCAAACATGGAATAATATCTATGAATCTGAACCTGAATTTGAAATAAAACACAAAGGTATAAATAAAATGAGGAGTACAGGAAGGTTACCTCCCGTACTCCTCAATATTCACCGGTTCGCTGGTTCGAAGCTCCGGCTTCGGACCCTGCTCTTCGGACCCGTTATTGCTTCACCGCGACACTCAATTCGGCCGGTTTCGGTGCCTGGATACCGTCGAGCGCGAACTGGCGGCTGATGCCTTCGTGTACATTATAATAAGTATCCCAATAAGTCGCGCTGGGCGTCCATACGCGCACGTCGAAGAAAATCGCGTTTTCGGTGAGCTTGGTTACCAGAATATCGTGCTGCACATCTTTTAATGCAGTAGGACAGGCATCCACCGCTTTTTGCACCGATGCCCTGATTTTATCCACGCCATTCTGGCTGCCCGCAGCGAATACCATATCGACGCGGATTTTGCCTTTACCTGAAATATTGGTGATCGGGGAGGTCGACAATGCGCCGTTCGGAAGGATAATAGTCTTGTTATCAGGAGTTACCAATATTGTATTGAAAATCTGCACACCTTCGACAGTGCCTGTAAATCCCTGCGCATTGATCAGATCGCCCACGCGGTAGGGTTTGAAAATCAGGATCAGGACCCCGCCGGCGAAGTTGGCCAGGCTGCCCTGCAATGCCAAACCTACCGCCAAACCGGCCGCTCCGAGTACCGCCACGAACGAGGAAGTTTCGATACCCACAATGCCTGCGATACTCAGCAACAGCATTACGTTGAGCAAAACGACAATCAGCGAGCTAAGGAATGGTTGCACGTCGCGATCGACGTTGCGTTTTTCCATGACATTGCTCAGCATCGAGCTGATTTTACCTACAATGAAACGGCCGATGATAAAAGCCAGGAGTGCGAGCAGGATCTTGCCGCCATAAAGCGTTGCCAGCGTCCAGAGCTGCGCTTTGATGATGTCGAAATTCATTTGTTGTTGCGATTTTGTTGATAAGTTGCGAAACCGGATTGAAGAAATCGTGAGGCCGGAGAATGGCATCCAGGTGCAAAATCACTTATTCCCTGCACATTAGCAATCGGAGAATGTAAAATATTCGCGTAGAATTTAATCTAGATAGGGTAGAATAATAATGAAAAAAGGGTGAGCGAAGGCTGGTT